>OMVA01000103.1 GCA_900314445.1 uncultured Lachnospiraceae bacterium
TCGCTTTTCTTATTTTTTGTAGAAGGGAAACATATATGTAAATTTAGAAGGGGAGACATATCGTAAGATATGTCTCCTGTTTTTGGGTTTGCGCGCCATGGGCGCGCTCTAACGGGTGAAAGTCCCGAACATGCCTAGGTGACAAGGAAGTGTATAGCTGAACAGCAAGGGTGTCTATCGTAAGGTGGAATCTGAAGGAAGCTGTAAGCAAATCTCTTGGTCCGACGGACAGAAATCAAATTATTGACAAAGATATAAAAGTCTTTAAAATTAATCAGTGGGTGCCGGGGATAGACAGAGGTGTCTATCCCTGGTTTCTTATGTAACTTCGCCAAGGCGAAATGAAGGAGAAGAATAATGAAAAAGTTTAAAAAGGTATTTGCTGCAGTAATGATTGGAGCTCTTATAATGTCTCTGGGCGCTTGCAAATCTATTTCAAGAGATACAGCCGCATCTACAGAAGAGAGCACAGAAAATGCGGATTTTGTTTCTGCACCATCTAATTCAAAAGCGGATGCATCCATTACAGATGCCACAAGTGATGTGCCAATCCTTGGTACAGTAACCGATGGTGTCTATGCAAATGAGTATTTCAATGTAAAGTTCACAGCACCTGCTGATTATGAATTCCGATCACAGGAAAAGCTTGCTGAAACATCTGGTCTTACTACAGAATATTTCAATGATGAATTTTTGAAAAAGAATGTTATTGGTAACAATGCAAATTACTTTGATGATCTGGGTGCAGAAAGACTGGATCCTAGATGTCGAGTAACAGCAGTAATCGCTGGTATTGCAACAGATACAGATTCTACAAGACAGGTTGTATCAGATAATCTGGAAGCAGCGCTTATGCAGTATGAATCCCAGGGAACAACGGTAAGCAATACAGATGTTAAAGATACAGTATTTGCCGGTCATAATGTATTTGGCTATTCAGGCCAGTTAAAAACAAGTGCTGGACAGACAGCCTATGAAAATCGTTACTACCTCTTTCATGGTAGAACAGTAATGTGCATCACAATTCTTGCAGAACATGAAGCAGAACTGAAGGATGCAATTGCTGCATTTGAAGCTTTAAACTAAGTACATTTGCATGTATAGAAGGCGGAGATTAATTCTCCGCTTTTTCTATGTAATGAATTTGTTAAAATTGCAAAATTATTAGTAACAATATTTGTATCCAGCGCCGATAATTGATAGTTGTTTGCCTGGAAAACGAGCATAATAAAAAGTGAGAAAAATAATAAATATGTATTGGGATATGAAAGGTAAGTGTTATGAAAAAGTGGAGTCGAATTAATTACCTGCCATGCTTACCTCTGGGAAGAGATGGTAGAAGAGTGACAGGTTCAAGGAAACATATTGTGCAGTCAAGAAATGCTGCCAGAGAAGGAATGGTTCTTCTTAAAAATGAAAATAATGTACTGCCTCTTAGCCTGGGACAGAAAGTTGTACTTATGGGAAAAGGTACAACTGATTATGTGAAGGGCGGCGGTGGATCCGGCGATGTTGTTGTGGATTATAGTATGACCCTGGCAGATGGTATGCGTGAAAAGATGGCCAAGGGTAAGGTTCAGGTTTTTGATGAACTTATCGATTTTTATGTGGATAATATCTGGGCACAGTATAATTCAGGTTGTGTACCAGGACTTACCTCAGAACCAGAAATTCCTGCTGACCTTTTAGAAAGAGCTAGGGAATTCTCAGACACAGCCATTGTATCTATTAGCCGTTTCTCTGGAGAAGGCTGGGATCGTACATCTGTTGGAGAAGCAGATATTCGTCGTGAATATGGTTCCTGGGAGGGAGAAGATCGAGACGTAAATCTTGCAAATCAGATTTTTGAACGTGGCGATTTCTATCTCTCTAAGGCAGAAGAGAAGATGATTGAAACAGTAAAGAAAAACTTTGCTCATGTTATTGTTGTCATGAATGTTGGCGGTATGGTGGATTCCGAATGGTTCTACCAGGATGATCGTATCGAAGCTGTGCTTATGGCATGGCAGGGTGGAATTGAAGGTGGTGGAGCAGCTGCAGATATTATCTGTGGTGATGCAAATCCATCTGGACATCTTACGGATACCTTTGCAAAGTCCTTAGAGGATTATCCATCTTCCGCTGAGTTCCATAAGTCTGCTGATTATGTTGAATACACGGATGATATTTATGTTGGTTATCGATATTTTGAAACCATTCCAGGGGCAGCAGAAAGAGTAAATTATCCATTTGGATTTGGTCTTTCTTACACAAACTTTGAAATTGCGCTGGACAATGCGATGGTAAAAGACCAGCAGATTATTTTTGAAGTATTGGTTCGAAACGCAGGTAATGTTGCAGGTAAAGAAGTAGTTCAGATTTATGCATCTGCACCCCAGGGAAAGCTTGGTAAGGCAAAGAAAGTCCTGGTTGGATTTACGAAAACTTTCTTCCTGGATCCAGGAGAAAGACAGTTAATCAAGGTGTCTGTAGATATTAAAAATCTTGCTTCTTATGATGATCAGGGACTGGTTCAGAAATCAGCCTGGGTACTTGAAAAAGGGAAATATCGTTTCTACGTGGGTGAAAACGTACGTGATGCAGGAGAAACAGAATTTATTTACGAAGTGACAGAGGATAGAGTTTTAGAGCAGCTCTCTGAAAGACTGAAGCCTTATGGCCTCACGAAGAGAATGCTGGCGGATGGCACTTTCCAGGAAGTTCAAGTAGAAGAGAAGCCACAAGATCCATGTGGTTTTGAAAGACAGGATCCATTAAGTCTGGAAGGTGTTCTTCCTATCGTTCGTGGGGAGTCAGGCAAATCCCTTCTTCGGATGCAGATGGAGAAAAAGCCACAGTTAATTGATGTTTATAAGGGAAAGATGTCTCTGGATGACTTCCTGATTCAGCTTCCTTTACAGAATCGAATTGACCTTTTAGGTGGTCAGCCAAACACAGGCCTGGCAAATACATTTGGCATTGGTAATCAGGCGGAATATGGTATTCCAAATGTAATGACTGCAGATGGTCCTGCAGGACTTCGTGTGACTGCTGATTCTGGCGTTACAACAACAGCCTGGCCTTGTGCAACAATGCTTGCTTGTTCCTGGAATACAGAACTTGTGGAAGGGGTTGGTAGATCCGCAGCGTTGGAAGTAAAAGAGAACAATATTGGTATGTGGCTTACACCTGCATGCTGTATTCATAGAAGTCCACTGTGCGGAAGAAACTTTGAGTATTACTCAGAGGATCCATTCCTGTCAGGTAAGATTGGTGCAGCTATGGTAAATGGTATTCAGTCTGAACATATTGCTGCATCTCCAAAGCACTTTGCAGCAAACAATAAGGAGACAAATCGTAAGGCATCAGACTCTATTGTTTCAGAGAGAGCACTTCGTGAAATCTATTTGAAGCAGTTTGAAATTATTGTTAAGGAATCTGATCCTTGGACTATCATGTCATCATATAATCTCTTAAATGGTACACATACTTCAGAGTCTTACGACCTGCTTACAGGTATTCTTCGTGAGGAATGGGGCTTTCAGGGAATGGTAACTACAGACTGGTGGAGCCTGGGAGAGCATTACCTGGAGACAAAGGCAGGCAATGATCTAAAGATGGCTAACGGTTATCCAGATCGAGTAAAAAAGGCTTATGAAATGGGTCTGATCTCCGAAGAAGAAATTAACCTTGCTGTTAAGAATATTCTTGGTCTGATTTTAAAGATCGATTAAAAGGGTCTCAAAAGATAGTATAATCATTCTTGGCCTTATAAGATCATATATAAATATAATTTGTGAATTAAGGCGTCCGCGTTGTGCGGGCGTCTTTTTTTATAGGCGAATGTTGTATTGTGAAATCTATTAATACGTATTAATAAAACTTAAGAAAATCTTAATCTCTTCCTTATTTCTTCTTAATTCTATTTTGTGTAATATAATTACATAAACAGGAGGGGGAATCACATGTACACAATCTTAATTTGCGATGACGATAAAGATATCGTAAGAGCGCTCGAAATCTATCTTGCAAATCCAGATTACAAAATTATAAAAGCCTATAACGGAGAAGAAGCCTTGCAAAGGGTAGTCTCTGAGGAAGTACATTTAATCCTCATGGATATCATGATGCCTGTGATGGACGGACTTACTGCTATGACAAAAATCAGAGAGAAGTCCAATGTGCCAGTGATTCTTCTTACCGCAAAGTCTGAGGATACCGATAAAATTCTGGGACTGAATGTGGGGGCAGATGACTATATCACAAAGCCATTTAATCCTATCGAAGTGCTGGCTCGCGTTAAGTCCCAGCTTCGCCGTTATATGACCCTGGGTGGAGGAGAGGTGAAGGCAGATACCATTTCCCTTCGAGGAATTGAACTGTCTGAAGCCAACCGAAAAGTTACAGTGGATGGCAATCCCATTTGCCTTACACCAAAGGAGTTTGAAATTCTTCGCTTTTTTATGAAACATCCCAATCATGTGTATTCACCTACTGACATTTATGAAAATATCTGGCATGAATCCAGTCTCTCCAAAGATGGAAATACGGTTGCTGTTCACATCCGTCACCTGAGAGAGAAGATTGAAATAGACCCTGCCAACCCTAGAATTCTCAAGGTTGTATTTGGGCAGGGCTATATATTAGAGAATTAATGGAGGATGATTATGATTAAGTTCTTTAAAAGCCTTCCTGGAAAAGTTTTGCTTTTTATAGTGACTTGGATACTGGGAATTACCATGGTTGCTTCCATCATTGCCACGGCCTTCCTGACACTTTCGGATGACTACAAAACCGAAAGAAAGAATCTCATTTACACACGTGTAAATAGCGAGACCCTAGCCTATGCAATTGGACTTGCCAAGGATACTTTTAATATTGACTATAGAGATGAATGTTATGACGGAAATACAACCATACCTGATTCATTGAAATATCGTATTGTTTCTGTGGATGATAAGAAACAAGTATATGGTGAGAATACGAAAGCAGAGTTTGATCCTGAGTTCACATATACGATTATCAGAGATGTGAAAAATGGTTACTTGGTCGATGTGGTTATGTCCAATATTCCTGAGGAAGAGATTAGTAATGTGATTGCAAGTTACGTCTGGTCTAATGAGAATCAGGATGAGGAATATGATATAGTAAATGATACAGTAAATGATACGGAAGCTACTACTGAAATAGCTGCGGAAGCTACTACTTTGGAAGCAGCTGCGGAAGACCCTATTGAAAGTACAGCTAATGAGGAATATGAAGTAATTAAGGATTTTGGTGAGTACAGTGTTCGCTATGAAAAATCTGATTACGCATCCTACTACCTGTATTGCACTTATAATGGGGATTATTCTTCCTTTGCAAGCCTGCAGGCAGAGCTTTTGATTGGCGATTTTGTAAATGCAAATCGATACCTGATTTATACCCTGGCAATGATTTCAAGTCTTCTTTTCCTGGCAGCGTATATACTGCTTCTCTGTGTATCCGGAAGAAGAAAAGAAGAAGGGTTGTATCCAGGATTCTTCCATAAAGTACCTACGGATCTCTTGCTTGCCGCAACGGTAATACTTGTATTCCTTTTGTCTTTATGGATGGATTCTTTATCATTCACACCAAGCAATCTTTATTTCTTCTTCATAATGGGATGTGCTTTGGGCCTGATTTTCCTGGGTCTTTCCATGAGTCTTGCAACCCGTATTAAGGCAAAAACTCTTTTCAAGAATACAGTAATTGTTTGGCTGATTTGCCTCCTGATCAAATTATGCAAATGGGTTGCGGGTAAATTTCATGATTTATTTGAGAACATTCCATTTGGCTGGTTCTTTGCATACCTGGCCCTGTTTATTCTGCTGGTAATCTTTGAAGGAATCTTCCTGATAGGATTCCGAAGCCCGAGCTACTGGTTCCTTAAGAATGTCGCATTATTCGTAGTCCTGCTTGTACTAGCCTTAGATATTGCCAAATTACGTAAGGGAACATCCAATATTGCAAAGGGTAAGGTGGATTATAAGATTGAAGCAAAGAAATTACATGGTCCATTTATCCAGCAGGGAGAGGATTTAAATCATATTTCTGATGGAATTTCAGTTGCCGTAGAAGAGCAGCTGAAGAGTGAACGCATGAAGACAGAGCTCATCACCAACGTATCTCACGATATTAAGACACCTCTTACATCCATTATCAATTACACGGATTTACTGGATAAGGAACTGACAGAGGAAGAGAAGGCTGCAAATCCAAAACTGTCCGAATATACAGAAGTGCTCACACGACAGTCCAATAAGTTAAAGAGGCTGATTGAGGATTTGGTGGAGGTGTCTAAAGCATCCACAGGAAATCTGGACGTGAAGTTATCTATTTGTAATGCAGCAGTCTTTCTGTCACAGGTTGCGGGAGAGTATAAAGAAAAACTGGATGCTTCCAATCTGGAGCTTGTAATCAAAGGAGAAGACCTCTTTGTTCCAATCAAGGCAGATGGCAGAAGAATGCTGAGAGTATTTGATAATCTGATGAATAACATCTGCAAGTATGCCCAGCCAGGAACTAGAGTCTATCTGAATCTGGCAGATGTGCATGACACAGCAGTCATTACATTTAAGAATACATCCCGAGAAGAGTTGGATGTGACACCTGATGAACTGATGGAGAGATTTGTCAGAGGAGATAAGTCCCGTACAACAGAGGGAAATGGACTTGGTCTAGCCATTGCCCGCTCTATGACAGAACTTCAGGGAGGACAGATGAACATTGAAATTGATGGTGATTTATTTAAAGTCATTCTTCGTTTCCCGATAAATAGGGAAGCAAATCTGACAGAATAAATAAATTGCTCAAAAGGTAACGATTGACAACTGTAAAATGCTGTATTATTTTATCTTCGGTTAATCTCTGGAGAGTTCCCATTAAGGGACGCCGAAGGTGTAAAGCAGTAGACAGGCTGCCGATCTCTCAGGCAAATGGACAGAGCATATACATTGCGTTTATATGCATTGGATTTATCAATCCCGTTCTAACACTCTTTAGAGAGCCAGTTCAACATGAGGTAAGGAGAACCTTATGTGAACCGGCTCTTTTCGTTTTGTCGATTCGACAATTCAAAAAGCCTCATTTTTATGAAAATATCCTGTCACACATTTCATTTTGAGGAGGATTTCCAAACATGGAAACACTAAACAAGGTACTCGGTAACATTGACGATTTCGTCTGGGGCGTTCCACTGATCGTCGCAATCCTGGCTGTAGGTCTTTTACTTACAATCAGAACAAAGGGCTTGCAGTTCAGCAAACTGGGCTTAGGCTTCAAGTATGCCTTTTCTAGAGATAAGGCTCATCAGAAGGAAGGCGATCTTTCACCTTTCCAGGCTCTTTGTACAGCACTTTCTGCAACAATTGGTACAGGTAACATTGTCGGCGTAGCAACAGCTATTGCAGCCGGTGGTCCTGGTGCGCTTTTCTGGATGTGGATGGCAGCACTGGTTGGTACAGCAACAAAGTTTTCTGAGTGTATGCTTGCTGTAAAGTATCGTACTAAGGCAGAAGATGGTCATATCGTTGGTGGACCTTTCTATTATATTGAAAAGGGTATGGGACCAAAGTGGAAATGGCTTGCAAAGCTTTTCGCTTTCTTCGGACTTCTTGTAGGTCTTTGGGGAATTGGTACATTCTCACAGATTAATGGTATCACTTCAGCCGTTAAGAACTTCTTTGATCCAAACACTGCTCATGTAGCATTCCACGCATTTGACATGGACTACTCATGGTCAACAGTTATTACAGGACTTCTCCTTACACTTGCAGTTGGTCTTGTAATCATCGGTGGTGTTAAGAGAATCTCAGCTGTTGCTGAAAAGATCGTTCCATTCATGGCCGTTCTTTACATCGTAATCAGCTTAATCGTTCTGTTTACACACATTACATCAATTCCTGCAGCTTTATCAGTAATCATCAGAGCAGCATTTAATCCTAAAGCTGTAACAGGTGGTGCTGTTGGTTCTATCGTCGTAGCAATGCAGAAGGGTATCGCACGTGGTATCTTCTCTAACGAAGCAGGTATCGGTTCAGCTCCTATCGCAGCAGCTGCAGCAAGAACAGAAGAACCAGTTCACCAGGGGCTTATCTCTATGCTGGGAACATTTATTGATACAATCATCATCTGTACTATGACAGGTGTTACAATCGTAATCATGCAGCTTAGTAATGCATCTGCATTTGATGGCCTGGAAGGCGTTCAGATTACAACAAAGGCATTCCAGTTAGGTCTTCCAATTCCTGAGCAGTGGTCAGCGTTCATCCTGATGATCTGCCTTGTATTCTTCGCATTCACAACAATCCTTGGTTGGAATTACTACTCAGAGAGATGTCTGGATTACCTTTCACACAACAATGTTAAGGCAATCAAGATCTTCAGATTCCTTTACATCCTCTGCGTATTCATCGGACCTTACATGACAGTATCTGCTGTATGGACAATCGCTGATATCGTAAATGGTCTTATGGCTATTCCAAACCTCATCGCACTGGTTGCTCTGAATGGTGTAGTGGTAGCAGAAGTAAATGCTTACTTCAAAAAACTGAATACAACTCCTAGTATTGAGTCACCTAGCATCGTAGAGTCAATTGATGAATAATTCATTTGCTTAAAAATACACGACCTATGTAGCGGAAATGGAATATAGACTTCTATATTCCCATAGTAACTGTATTTTTATATAAGCCTGCAAGTTCAGGGTCTACCCCCCCGATTGAACTTGCAGGCTCTTTTGTTTATTATAGGAATATGTGCAAATGCACTGCGCAGTTCATTTGCCAAAGGGAAAAGATTAACACAAGTATTTTTACTTGGTGGAGGACAGCCTACTGGAGATGGACTGGCTTCTGATTATTTTACTTATCGAGGAGAAAAATGGTAGATTTGCTGTCTGTGGCTTGGTTGCAGGAATTGTTAGTTTGCTGCTGGCACTTCGTGGCGTCATGCTTGGTTTTCTTCCATGGGTATGTGCTCTGATTTTTATTGCTAAGGGATTTAAGAGTAATCGAAAAGGAGAAACAATTGCAGCATTGATTTTCCTTCTGGCAAGTATTCCTGTATTTTTGTGGAGGCTTGCAATTAGTTAAAACAAAAGGAGTTATGCATGTCAGCATATAGTGACAAAATTAGACATGATTTTGGTGAAAGTGATGCAAAGCGTGACGCAGGACTGAAGATTCCTGGGGACGTTTTTCGTTACACCAATTTTCATTATGGAGAAGAAGAACAGCAGGTTCTGGATGTGTATCGTCCTAGATCTGCCAAGGATATAACATCCATTCCGGTTATCGTGAGTGTGCATGGTGGGGGCTGGATGTATGGTGATAAAGATTTATATCAGTATTACTGTATGAGTCTATGCCGTTTTGGTTTTGCTGTGGTGAATTTTTCTTACCGACTTGCACCAGAACATAAGTTTCCTGCCATGCTTGAAGACACGAATCTTGTTTTCAGATGGTTAGAAGATCATGCTGGCCAGCTCGGTATTAATATGAGCCATGTATTTGCCCTGGGAGATTCTGCAGGTGCAAATATACTTGGTCTCTATGCAAATTTACTTACAAATCCGGAATATGCAGATCTGCTAATGGAAGCTTATCCAAATGCAGATCTAGAATGCCCTGCAAATTTAAAACTTTCTGCCATCTGCCTTAATAACGGTTGTTACGAAATGAATGGCAGAAGTGATGAAGGACTACAACTCATTGCTCAGGATTTATTTGAGAATAAGGGAACTCCTGCAGAGTTGGAGCAGGTAAATGTACTGAAGTTCGCAAACTCCCATTTCCCAAAGAGCTTAATTATGACCTGTACAGGAGATTTCTTAAAGGCAGAAGCACCTAAAATGGATGCAAGGTTAAATGAACTGGATGTGCCACATGAGTCAGTCTTTTATGGAGACGAAGACCATATCTTAGGTCATGTATTCCATCTCAATATGAAGTCTGAGGATGCCTTTGAATGTAATCGAAGAGAGTGCGCTTTCTTCCAGCAGGAACTGGCAGAAGGTGGTGGCATTATTCACCGTACAGCCACTAGTCGCGAGATGAAAAAATGCATTAAGGCTGTGAAACGAATGACCGGTAAAATGGGATTCGACGAGAATATGAAGGAAATGGACTGGGAAAAGGTCAGAACTATTAATAAAATTGGTTCTGCATTCCAGGCAAAGGAAAGAGGTATCACAGTTCGACGTCGTAAGATTGGAAAACTGGATGCTCTTATTTGCGTTCCAGAAAAACCTGTTTCTCAGGATTTGATTATGTATATTCATGGTGGTGGTTTTGTGTCTGGTTCTGCTATGCAGTCCCGTCCATATTGCACCATGCTGGCGGTGGCCACAGGTCTTCGCGTGGTGAGTGTGGAGTATCGCCTGGCACCAGAACATCCATACCCTGCAGGACTGAAGGATTGCCAGCGCATGTACACCATGCTGAAAATGATTTGTAAGGGCAAGGTTGCTCTGGTGGGGGATTCTGCGGGTGCAAATCTATGCCTGGCTCTGACCCTGAAATTAAAGGATGAGAAGGCAGAACTGCCACCGGCTGTGGTGCTTCACAGTCCTCTGGTGGATTTCTCCAACCGCCTGGACCGCACCAAGGTACAGGCAGATGATTTCACAGTGAAGTTAAAGGGCTTGCAACCAATGAAGGAGCTTTATGCCGGAAATGAGGATGCAAGAAATCCGGAGATTTCCCCAATCTATGGAAATTACAAGGGCTTCCCTCCAATGATGATTACCTGTGACGCCAAGGAGACTTTGACAGAAGACAGCTTTGCCCTTTACAGAAAAGCGGTTCGATACGACGTGCCAGTAAAGATGATTGTGATGGAGAACGCTTACCACACCTTTGCCACACTGGGAAATCGTACACCAGAAACAAGGCAGATTCTGGAAGAAACAGCCAGCATGATTATTGATGCCATGGCAAAATAAGAGATGAAAATATGTGCGCAGTCCATTTGCAAATGGGATACGCGAGACGAGATAAAAAAGACAAGATACGCGAGACGAGATGAGAGAGGCAGATATGAAGATTGTAGTATTAGAAGCAGATTCCGTAGGAAGAGACGTAAGCTATGATGCCATGAAGCGGTTTGGAGAAGTGGTTTGTTATGATTCCACACCAAATGACAAGATTCTGGAAAGAATTCAGGATGCGGATATTGTGATTCCAAACAAATGTCTGATCACAGGCCAGATTCTTGTTCAGGCGCCTAAGGTAAAACTCATAGCGGAATCCGCCACAGGTTATAACAATATCGATGTGGACTATTGCCATGCAAATGGAATTGCCGTAACCAATGTCAGTGGATATTCCACAGATGCAGTGGCACAGCATACCTTTGCCCTGCTTTTGTCCTTGAACAATCATATGGCTTACTACAGTGATTATGTAAACTCAGCTGCTTATTCTCAGCAGGCTTCCTTTACCAATGTTTCTAATATTTTTCTGGATTTAGCAGGGAAGACCATGGGAATTATTGGACTGGGTGCCATTGGAAAGAAGGTGGCTGAAATTGCCACAGCCTTTGGTATGAAAGTAATTTACCATTCTGTTTCTGGTCATGCCCAGGACGTTAGCTATGCGTGTGTTAGTTTTGAAGAAATCTTAAAGAAATCCGATGTACTTTCCATTCACACACCACTGACAGAGAAAACACGTGGCTTGATTAATAAGGCGGCACTTAAGCAAATGAAGAATACAGCTGTTCTAATCAATGTGGCCCGTGGTCCTATTGTAGTGGAAAAGGATTTGGTGGAAGCTTTGAATGAGGGACAAATTGCAGCAGCAGGTCTGGATGTATTTGAGACAGAACCGTTGCCAGAAACAAGCCCTCTTTTAGGTATTCAGGATAAGGATAAACTTTTACTGACACCACATATTGCCTGGGGTTCTTATGAAGCCCGCTCCAATCTGATTCAGGAGGGTGTTCTGAATATTCAGAGCTTTCTGGATGGTGGAGACAGAAACCGGGTATAGAAATAATCAGAGTCATGAATTCATAAAATACAAGAAATAAAGAAAAGTGGAGAAGCCCGTGGAGACACGGGCTTTTTTCTTACGCATTCATGTCAAAAAATCAACAATTATACAAAATTATCAATAGAAAAGAATAAGGCTAAGCGTATGATTAAAGGTGAAATCACAGGGAAATTGCGTATTAGGAGACGACCATGGTTAAGAGTATGACAGAGGGGAAACCCATAAAATTAATCCTGCAATTTGCTTTTCCGCTGCTGCTGGGAAATTTGGTACAGCAGACTTACAATATGGCGGATGCTGCAATTGTTGGTAAAAAGCTGGGGACAAATGCACTTGCTGCAGTTGGTGCTTCCACATCTGTACAGTTCCTGGTTCTTGGTTTTGTAATTGGAACTTGTGCAGGTTTTGGTATTCCCATTGCCCAGGCCTTTGGAGCAGGAGATCATAGTAGAATGCGAAAATATATATTCCATTCCGCTCTCTGGACCGGTATTATTGGCCTGCTCTTAACGAGTATAACTGCTTTACTTACAGGAAATATTCTGCATCTTATGCAGACACCAGAGGATATTTACAGGGACGCTTATCTATATCTTTTGGTAATCTTTCTGGGCATCCCATTTTCCCTGCTTTACAATTTAACCTCCAGTATGCTGAGAGCGGTGGGAGATAGTAAGACTCCTTTTGTAATTCTTGCCATATCCGCCTTTCTCAATATTTTCCTGGATCTTTTCTGTATCGTGGTTTTGAAATGGGGATGTTTAGGAGCAGCCATTGCAACCATTTCTTCCCAGGCAATTTCTGGAGTTCTATGCCTCATACTGATTTTGAAAAGGTATGAAATTTTAAGGCCGAAAAAAGAAGAGATGGTCTTTGTACCTTCTATTTTTGGATATGTAATAAAGATGGGAGCTCCAATGGGCTTCCAGTATTCCGTTACAGCAATTGGCTCGATGGTCATGCAGTCTGCAAACAATGCACTGGGGAGTGTTTATGTTTCTGCCTTCACAGCGGCCACGAGAATTAAGCAGTTCACCATGTGTCCTTTTGATGCCCTGGCTACAGGTGTAGGTACTTTTGTGGGACAAAATTTCGGTGCAGGAAAAATGCAAAGAGTGAAAATGGGCATTATCCATGGAGCGATTGTTGGCGTAATTTATGGAGCCTTTATAGGACTTATAATGATTGTCTTTGGACGCATGGCCTCCTTACTCTTTCTTGATGGAAGTAAGGTTGCGGTACTGGATGCATCCGCTAAATATCTGCGGGCTATGGGATTTTTCTATTGGGTGCTGGGTGTGCTGAATGTTTGTAGATACAGCGTTCAGGGCTTGGGCTATTCCGGTAGAGCTATTTTCTCAGGTCTTGTGGAAATGCTGGCAAGAACAATTGTGAGTTTGATCTTTGTACCAATGTTTGCCTTTTCCGCTATTTGTTTTGCGGACCAGACAGCCTGGGTTTCAGCAACCCTATATAATATTCCTGTTTGTATCTGGGCTTTCCATAAGTGCGTGAGCCTTGTGAATGGTAATAAGGAAAAGGGAATTAATAGGCTGAATTAAAGATTTAATTGGCTTCGCAAATTATGGTTCTTATTCTGATCTTGCAATCTGGTCTGTATGGTGCCTCATTAATGCAATTCTTGCAGTTATTTCATTGATTATAAAAAAATAAACTGTGAGTTGCTGGAGCTAACCCTTAACATCTAATACAATTCAGTTGTTCATAGTTTTCATAGTTTGTTTCTTTCGTTTCGGAACTGACTTACCACTCCTAATAGGGGAGGGGGAGTCAGTTCCTTTTTATTTCCTTGCATTTGCCGGCCTTTTGGGTAAAATGAAAGAAGGTGTTTTGATAAAAATAAAGGGGGATAAAGCAATGCCACATTCATCAGGAGGAGGCAGTCATGGTGGAGGAAGTCACGGAGGAGGCGGAAGACATTCATCCGGTGGAGGTAGCAGAAGCGGTGTTACCTTACCAAGAGTTTCTTCCTCAAAATTTAAAGGCTCTAAACGATATGTGAAATATAGACATGGTCGTCCAAAATATTTTTATTCGGATATGGATCCAGCGAAAAGAGAGGTACGTCTGTGGATTCTTATTTTCTATCTACCTTTTCTGATTATGCTTTCTATTTCAATTAAGAATGCATTTGGATTCGCAAAACCACTTTCAACCAATTATGATCATAAGGTAATTGTAGAAGACAATTGTGGAGTCATCGATAATGAAAGAGCGTTAAGAGAAAGTTTTTCCAGGTTTTATCAAAGAACTGGTATTACTCCTTCCATAATTACTGTACATGATGAAGACTGGAAGGATCATTATTCTTCCCTGGAAAATTATGCATATGAAAAGTATGTAAAGACTTTCAACGATGAAAGCCATTGGTTATTTCTTTACTCTGAGCCAGAACATCCGGATAAGGAATTTAATGATTGGTCCTGGGAAGGTATGCAGGGAAATGATACAGATCCTGTTCTTACACAGAGGATAACATCTGCCTTTAATGAAGAGTTTCAGAAGAATCTTTTGAAGGATAATGAGCATTCAGTAGGTCAGGCCCTTAAGATTTCTTTTGACTATATTACGCCAAAAACATTGAAGATGGATTTAAATACGCCGGCCTTGGTTGTTTTCTTATTGGTTCTGGCTTTTGTGTTCTTTCATGGTATGGGTATGGCAGGACTTACTCCATCTTACTTTAGAACCAGAGGAGCAGTGCTGGCACCAGAAGAATATGCCACAGATTCTACTTCCAGTAATGGCGTATCTCCTGCAGCCTTAATTCATTTAAATAAACAAAAAGAAAAATGTGTATTCTGCGACAGCATATTCCCAGCTGGCACCTATACCACTTGTCCAAATTGTGGAGGTTCCCTTGTGTCCATAGAATCTTCCCCAAAGGGAAATGGGAATCCGGCAGCAAGTAGTAATCCATATACTGGTGCGAGTGTGGGCCCAGGACGGCAGCCAACCTTCTGGGAAAAATGATTAGTCGAAATAATTTGTTGGAAATAATAATAAGGAATAGCAGTAAGGAATAATAAGGAATTGTCCTATGTGGAAAGCAATTAAGAAATCCATTCCCTGGCTTCTTTTTACAATTATATATTGGTATGAAGAACTGATCTTCAATCTCTTTACAGAGAAGAGTCTAGGCATATGGACTGTGGTTTTCTGCCTGCTGTCAGCCCTTACTATTGGAGGCGTGGCAGCGCTACTTGTATCTCTCTTTCCAAGAAGGGGAGCTAAGATTGTTGCAGGAGTCATCCTTTTACTTTCCAGCATTCCATTTTTAGTGGAAATCTTTATCTATATGCAATTTAAGATTCTCTATGACCTGAATACGGTGGTATTTGGAGCAGGGGATGCTTTGGGGGGCTTCAGTAAGGATATCTGGAGACTGGTATCCAGCCCTATGGGAATCCTTGTCATTATTCTTTATCTGCTACCAGTCATATCATATGGACTTGTAGCCATCTTTCTGGATAAGGAGAAGAAACTTTATGGTGAGAAAAGTTGGAAATTAAGAGGCGGCCTTTGTGGCCAGGCCCTGCTGGCTTACCTTATCTTTTTACTTATGGTAAATGCACTGCCCGCAGAAAAGGCCCTTTATACAAAGGACTATGTCTTTAGTGATGCTGTGGATGACTTTGGTCTTATGACCGCAATTCGAAAAGAAGTAGTGCTGAAGATTACTGGTCAGGACAAAAAAGTGGAGTTTGATTTTGCAAATCTTTCTACAGAAGATATGGATGCTTCCGAGGAGCATGAAGGAGTAGCAGTTGATGCTTTGGACTCTGGTGAAAGTGCCACTGCCAGTGATGCAGATGCTGAGGCTTTGCAAAACTCATTTGCAGAGGCCGCTGGCACAGATCCTGAGCAATTGGAGAAGGATAAGGCGCCACTGGCGGAAATCACAGGGGATAATTCACTGGATATTGATTTTGCAAGTCTGGCAGAAAAGGACACAGGTACTTTTAAGGACCTGGATACCTATGTTTCCACACTTACTCCATCCAATAAAAATCCCTATACTGGAATTTTTAAAGGAAAGAATCTGATTTTCATTAGTGCAGAGGCTTTTTCTGGTGATGTGATTCGGCCGGATCTTACACCAACGCTTTACCGGCTGGCCACTAAGGGCATCAATGTGGAAAATTATTATCAGATATCGGGAGCGGGCACCACTGGTGGAGAGTTCCAGAATCTCTTTGGACTTCTGCCCATGGCAGGGGGCTCCTCCTTTAAGAAAACAAAGAATTACAACAATTATTTCACCATAGGTAGGCAGCTGAATCGCCTGGGTTATTGGGGAAAAGCTTATCATCCAAATGATTACAAATATTATTCCCGTAATCAGACTCATAATAATCTGGGATACTCCCAGGGCTTTATGGGATATGGAAATGGTATGGAAGAGTACGTAAATGGTGATTTGTGGCCAGAAAGTGACCTGGAAATGATGGAAGGCACGGTGGATGAATTTATCAACCATCAGCCCTTCGATATTTATTACATGACCGTTAGTGGTCATAGTAATTATGGTAAGAGTTTTAATG
The DNA here is from genome assembly GCA_900314445.1 of uncultured Lachnospiraceae bacterium. Taxonomy (GTDB): domain Bacteria; phylum Bacillota; class Clostridia; order Lachnospirales; family Lachnospiraceae; genus Eubacterium_Q. Next base: position 16,559 of record OMVA01000103.1, read on the forward strand.
CTATGTCAGCTAAACATTGGAACCAGGTGGAAGACCTTCCCTATTCGGATACGGTGAAGGCCTATATCGCAGCCCAGCTGGAATTGGAGGATGCCTTAACGTATCTGGTGGGCCGACTGGAGGATGCGGGAATTGCAGATGATACGGTAATTGTTCTGTCCGCAGATCATTTTCCATATGGCCTGGACCGAGACCAGATGTCAGGACAGTTCGTTTATCTCAGCGAATTGTATGGACATGAGGTAGCGGGAAATTTTGATCGGGATCATAACCGCCTGATTATCTGGAGCGGCAGCCTGGAAAAGCAGAAAACCATTGTAGTAACGGACCCAGTGCAGTCCATCGATATCCTGCCAACCCTATCCAATCTCTTTGGCACAGAATACGATTCCCGTCTTATGGTGGGACGAGATATTTTCTCCAACACAGAGGCACTTGTCTTTAATGATGGGAAGGAATGGATAAGCAATAAGGGAACTTACCAGGGCGGAAAATTCACCCCTTTTGATGCAAATGAGATTGTCTCGGATGAGTACATTGCTAACATGAATACCATTGTCAGCAATAAACTGGCCTTTACAAAGGGGCTGGTAAATAATGATTACTTTGGACATCTATATGAGGAAGGTTTGCTTCCTCAGGATGACTATAGGAAGACAGAGTAATTAAATAGGATTTGATAACTGTATTTGCTAACTGCAATTTACTTTCTGCAATTTGTAAGTTTAGAAATACCTAAACGAGTAGTATTTTCACAGCGCAATAAATAAGAAGGAAAGCCATGATGGTATTCACAATCCTGTAGTACTTATTATATATTGGACGAAGAATACTACCCAGACTTGCCCAGATGATGTTGCCAGTACCGCAGCAGATTGTCATGGTAAAGGCAAAGAGAAGAGTGAGTAGAATATTAGCGCCAAGACTTGCGCCAATATAGAAGTTGTTATTGTCAGCGCTGGCGCCATTCAAGAAATAGACTGGGAAGGCAGCCAGTCCCAGCATAATTACTTTAACATTTAAAAATTGAAGCAGAAAGCCATTCCAAAAAGGGAGTGGCTTTTCTTTTGTTTGCTCATCTTCAGAAGATGCCCCTTTACGAGTAAAGGTACGCCAGGCCAGATAAAGGATGTATGCCGCTCCAATGTATTTGAAAACCGGAACAATTTTAGGAACCCAGATACTGAGGATCGTGCAGAAAGTTCCGGCCAGAATCATAAGGGTGATGAGTCCGGTCCAAATGCCCAGAAGAAGAAGCAGACATTTCTTGAAACCATGTCTATTTGCTTCAGACAAAAGCAGTACATTATTGGGGCCTGGAAGTATGGTAGTGGTCAGGGCATATATTATAAATGCAAGGTATAAATCCAGAGTCATAATGAGGTCCTTTAATAGAGATTTTTTATATTTCCGAAATTATTGCATGAAAAATGCAGAATGCAATTAAATTTTAGGAGCTAGACAAAAACGAAAAAATTTTGGCTTCTTAAAGAAATTTAATACATAAAAAACAGAAAATCAAGGAATTAGACAGAAAATTGTTATTCTATTTACGGGAAAAGACCAAAAAATATTGACTTGAAACTGTATGGTTCATATAATATCTCTTGCTGTTAGTGGAAAATTCATAGAATTTCCACAAATTATAGCAAAGAAAGGGAATAGATATGAAGGTATATCGAAAGATCATGCAAATCATTACCAAGATTGAAGATATCGTTCTCGCCATTTCCGTATTTGGCGTAATGGCACTCACTTTTGGCAACGTTATTGCACGAAAAGTTTTCCAGCATTCCTGGGGATTTACAGAAGAGATTGTAGTAGCAGTCTTTGTTCTGATTTCACTTCTGGGTGCCGGTGTGGCTGCAAAGCAGCCAGGTGGACTTGTTAATCTGGGTATTATTTCAGATAACGTTGGCCCTAAGGCTCGTAAGGTTCTCAATACAATCGCAAATATCATTTGCATTGCTTATTCAGGACTTCTTGCATATGAAGGATATGACCGTATGGTAACAGACCATACTGCCAGCCCAATTCTCCATATTTCAAAGTCAGTCTTCTGGGCATTCGTGCTGATTGGTGGTATTTCACTGATCCTTCATTTTATTGAAAATACAATTGATTTCTTACAGCGTGATTTAGTTGCGGAAGTTGAAGAACAGAAGAAGTTCGATGAAGAAGCAAAGAAAGAAGAAGCTGAAGAAGAAAAAGAAGAAGCTGAAAAAATTGCGGAAGCAAAGGCTGAAAGAGCTGAGGAAAAGGCTGAGAAGGCTGAGACAAAGGCAGTAAAGGCAGAAGAGAAGGCAGAGGAAGCAGAAGAAGCTGCAGCGGAGGCTGTAGTGGAAGCTAAGGAAAATGCTGGTAGGAAGCCTTCAAATAATAAGAAAAAATCTGGCAAGAAGGGAGGACGTAAATAATGATTACATTAATTCTTTTTGCATCATTTTTCGTATTACTCCTGATTGGTGTACCTATCGCAATCTGCCTTGGTGCATCTTCAGCACTTGCTGTTCTCTATGCATCAGCAACAGATCCACAGTTTGCAAATCTGTCGCTGAGTATTGTAGCTACAAATACATATACAGGTATTTCTAAGTTCCTGCTCCTGGCAATTCCTTTCTTCGTACTTTCCGGAGATATTATGGCCAAGGCGGGTATTTCTAAGAGGCTTGTAAAGTTCATTGATGATATGTGCGGTCACCGTTGTGGTGGTATGGCCATTACCTGTGTAATCGTATCCTGTTTCTTTGGTGCAATCTCAGGTTCTGGTCCTGCAACTGTAGCCGCTCTTGGTGCAGTTCTGATTCCAGCCATGATCGCATCAGGATTTTCACCTTCTTTCTCAGAAGGCCTGATGGCAACATCTTCATCAATTGCTATTGTTATTCCTCCATCCATCGCATTTGTTGTCTATGCGTCAATCACAGGACAGAACGTTGGGGAAATGTTCATTGCTGGTATTATTCCAGGTATCTTAATGGGCCTTGCACTGATTATCGTTGTTCTCATTGAAGCTCGCCGTAAGGGTATTAAGGCAGCCCATGCACGTAAGACATGGAAGGAAAGATGGCATTCATTCAAGGACGCATTCTGGGGACTTCTTATGCCAGTTATCATCCTTGGTGGTATCTATGGTGGTATCTTCACTCCAACAGAAGCAGCTGCTGTATCTGTAGTATACGGTCTCTTCGTTGGTATGTTTATCTATAAGGAGATTAAGGTAAAGGATCTTTTAGGTATTCTGGTTGGTTCTGCAAAGACTTCCGGCAGTATCATGATGATTGTTGCATCTGCATCCCTTTTCTCTTACTGCTGTACATTATTTGGTATTTCCCAGTCAGCACAGGCACTTCTTGCATTCCTTGGATCAAACAAGATTGTCTTCCTTCTGATTGTTAATATCATTTTCCTGATTGCAGGATGTTTCCTGGATGCAAACTCAGCTATGTATATCTTCATTCCAATCATGGCTCCAGTAGCTGAATCACTTGGTTACAGCTTAGTTGCATTCGGTATTGTTGCAACAGTTAACCTTGCTATCGGTCAGGTTACTCCTCCGGTAGGTGTAAACCTCTTCGTAGCACTTGGTCTTAAGGTTAAGGATGAAGCTGCATCTCTTAAGGCAAAAGCAGATAAGTTCTATCATGTAACATTGCCTATGATTTCAAAGGCAGTTCTTCCAATGATTCTGGCTTGTCTGATTGTACTTGCAACTCTTACTTATGTTCCAAAGATTTCAACAATCTTTGCCAAGGACAAGGGAGAAGAAGTTGCAAATAACTCTGGAAAAACTTCCAGTGCCAAGACAAATCTTGAATACAAAGACTATATGGGTTCTGACGAATATGTAGCGAAATACGATGCTGCTAAGTACACAGGTAGTGATGAGTGGCCAACAGCTACATGGAACTTCGACTGTTCAACAGGCGAGTCTTCAACATGGGCCCAGGCTGGTTACTACTTCAACGCTCTGATGCAGGAATCAACTGGCGGTAAGGTAAAGGTTGATGTTTACCCAGGTGAACAGCTTACAAATGGAGACCAGGTTGCTGGTATCCAGGCTTTGATGGATGGTGATCCTATTCAGGTATCCCTCCACTCAAATCTCATTTACGCAAACTTTGATCCTAGATTTAATGTAGTATCTCTGCCATATATCTACAATGATTATGATGATGTAGACGCTGTTATGAGTGGGGCAGGTGGAGATGAATTAAAGGAACTTCTTGATCAGTATGGTATTGTCTGTGGTGGTATCGCAGAGAACGGTTTCCGTCAGATTACCAACTCAAAACAGCCAATTAAGTCTGTAGATGACTTAAAGTCAATCAAGATGAGAATCTGTTCAAATGATCTTTGCTCAGAAGTTTATAAAGAATGGAATTGTGACGCATCAGCAATGAACTGGTCTGAAACTTATACAGCTCTTCAGCAGGGAACCGTTGATGGTCAGGAAAATCCGGAAACAGCTATTGCATCCGCATCTGTTCAGGATGTACAGAAGTACATTTCTCTTTGGAATGCATACTATGATTGCTTATTCTTCGGTATGAATAAGGAAGTATTTGAGCAGTACACACCAGAACAGCAGGCAGTTATTCTGGAAAACATGCAGAAGGCTACAAACTACGAAAAGGCTCAGAACCGTAAGCAGGTTGATGAACTGGTTGAAGAGTGGAAGACTTCTGGTGAGATGGAAGTTACAACAAATGATGAGATTGATTCTGAATCCTTCAAGGAAGCTTCTGCTGGAGCTGCTGATTGGTATAAGGAACAGCTCCTTTCAAATAAGGATCTGGGACTTACAGAGGAGCAGGTAGATACATTTGTAGATGCCTTTACAAATCCTAAGAAGAGAGAAAAACTGTCCTATGATGATTATCAGTATTCTGATAAGTTCAATGCGGTTTCTCAGGCAGCAGTTTATGACGGCGAGGATGAATGGCCAGCATCAACTTGGAACTTCGACTGTTCAACAGGTGAATCTTCATCCTGGGCACAAGCCGGTAAGTACTTTAATGCTCTGATGCAGGAGTCAACTGGCGGTAAGGTAAAGGTTGATGTATATCCGGGCGAACAGCTTACAAATGGAGACCAGGTTGCTGGTATTCAGGCTCTGATGGATGGTGATACAATGCAGGTATCCCTCCACTCAAATCTCATTTACGCAAACTTTGATCCTAGATTTAATGTAGTTTCTCTGCCATACATCTATGAGAATTATGATGATGTTGACGCAGTCATGTCTTCAGAAGGTGGTCAGGAACTGAAAGACCTGCTGAATGATTATGGACTTGTATGTGGTGGTATCGGTGAAAATGGATTCCGTCAGATTACAAACTCTAAGCAGCCTATTAAGTCTGTTACTGACCTCAAGTCAGTAAAGATGAGAATTTGTTCAAATGATCTTTGCTCTGAAGTTTATAAGGAGTGGGGATGTGATGCATCAGCAATGAACTGGGCAGAGACTTATACAGCTCTGCAGCAGGGCACCGTTGATGGTCAGGAAAATCCGGAAACAGCTATTGCATCTGCATCTGTTCAGGATGTTCAGGATTACATTTCTCTTTGGAATGCATACTATGACTGCTTATTCTTCTGTATCAACAAGGAAGTATATGATCAGTACACACCAGACCAGCAGGCAGTTATTCTGGAAAATATGCAGAAGGCTGCAGATTACCAGAAGAACATCAACCGTATTCAGGTTGATCAGACAGTTGCTGAATGGACAGAATCTGGTGCAATGGAAGTTACTCCATTTGATGAAATTGATTCAGATTCCTTCAAGAATTCATGCACAGGTGTAGTTGATTGGTATATCAATCAGCTTGAAAGCAACAAGGATCTTGGTCTTACAAAGGATCAGGTTGAAGAGTTTGTTGCAGCATTTACAGATACATCAAAGCGTGGTACAGAATCTTCTTCAAGCAGCGGTTCTGTTACAGGCGGAGATGGATCTTACTGGTCATCCGACGTATACGATGCAACTAAAGAAGCAGCTAGGTACGAAGGCACAGATGAGTGGCCAGAAATGACACTGAACTATGACTGCTCAACAGGTGAACAGTCAACATGGGCACAGGCAGGTTACTACTTCAATGCCCTTATGCAGGAAACAACTGGTGGTAAAGTTAAGATTGACGTTTACCCAGGTGAACAGCTTACAAATGGTGACCAGGTTGCAGGTATTCAGGCTCTGATGGATGGTGATCCAATTCAGGTATCCATGCATTCAAATCTCATTTACGCAAACTTTGATCCAAGATTCAACGTTGTGTCTCTGCCATATCAGTTTGCTGATTATGATGCAGTAGATAAGGCAATGAATGGAGCAGGTGGTCAGGAACTGAAGGATCTGCTTAAGGACTACGGTCTTGTATGTGGCGGTATCGGTGAAAATGGTTTCCGTCAGATTACAAACTCAAAGCAGCCAATTAAGTCTGTTGATGATTTGAAATCCGTAAAGATGAGAATTTCATCCAATGACCTTTCTGCAGAAATCTACAAGGAGTGGGGTTGTTCTGCATCAGCTATGAACTGGGCAGAAACATACACAGCTCTTCAGCAGGGAACAATTGACGGACAGGAAAATCCTGTAACAGCCATTGCTTCTGCATCTGTACAGGACGTACAGGATTACATCTCACTTTGGGATGCATATTATGACTGTCTCTTCTTCTGTATGAATGAAGATGTTTATAATCAGTTCACACCAGAACAGCAGAAGGCAGTTTCTGAGAACATGCAGAAGGCTGCAGATTATGAAAAGGCAATCAACCGTGCACAGGTTGAAGAAGTAGTTGCTAACTGGCAGAAGACAGGAGATATGCAGGTAACAACCGTGGATGAAATCGATTCCAATTCCTTCAAGAAGGCATCTGAGGGCGCATATCCTTGGTTCGAATCCCAGATTGAGAAGTCAGCTGGTATGAGCGAAGATGATGCAAAGTCATTTGTAGAAGCTTTCCAGTAAGACAAATGAACTTGCCATCGATTTGCATGAAAACACAGAAGCAAGATGGTAATACAGAAAAGGTTCGACTAGTGTCTAGTCGGATCTTTTTTTGTGTTATAATAAGGCAGTTTGTGGGGCTTTTAGGGTGGAATCCTTAAGAATTTAGAAGGTGAAATGAAAGAGTGTTTATGGAAAAGAAAAAACTGGGTAAGACACTAATTGTTTTAGATATTTTAATAGCTCTCATATTCCTGGCTTTGGTGGGCTTTGTAATTTACAGTCTTCTTATTAAGAAGGATAAAAAAGAAAATGCCAGCAGTGAATCCATCAGTGAGTCACTTTCAAAGCTGACCAGCGAATCCGACACAGAAAGTGTAAATATTGCCAGTCCCAATGAGGCAAGCGATACGGATGCTGAGCCAGAGTTTTTCTCATTAGCTACACCTGCGGATGCCTACATGGAGTATAGTAAGAGAGAATTTAAGAAAACAGAGAACACGGTTGAACTGGAATCCTCATCGGTAAAACAGGCGGAACTGCAGGAACAATTGAATGCGGAATGGCAAAGTGCTGTGACGGATGAAGAGAAACAGACAGTGCTGAACAAATATTCAGCCAGGATTCCTGTGGATGAATCGGGAAATTCAACCGGAGAAACGCCAATAGCTACTTACTACAATTTACTGAGACTGACACCGGCAGAAAATGCCGCATATCCAGCCACAAGTAATTTGGATAATAATCAGGCAATCGTTAGTCGTTATGCACTTCTGGTGGATCTGGATACTAATGAAATCGTGGCTCAGAGAGATTCTGAGGATCAGGTTATTGTGCCAGCTTCCATGACCAAGGTTCTGACAGCCCTTACCGCTGCGGACTACCTGACAGAAGATAATCTGGATGACGAATATATCATGCCCCAGGATATTATTGACTACTGTATTGATCAGGAAGCGTCCCGAGTGGGCTATCTGGATGGAGAGCCTACAACAGTTAGAGATATGTTCTATGGCATGCTGGTTACATCTGGCGCCGATGCCACACTTGGCCTGGTAAATTATGTTGCAGGATCAGAAGAAGATTTCATGAAGCTTATGAATCAAAAAGCAAGAGAACTTGGTTTGTCAGAGGAAGCCAATTTTACAAATCCCATCGGACTTTATGATCCGGATCTGCACTGCACCATGTCAGACATGGCCAAAATCATGGCAGCAGCTACAGAGAATCCTCTCTGTGCCGATGCCATGCAGCAGAAAACCTATGTGACAATTCCTTGGGGAGAAGAGTTACCAGAGGGAATTACCATTTGTAACGAGTTCGTTGACAACATCCTCATACAACTTCCTGCAAATGGACTTGGCGCAAAGACAGGCTATGTGGATGAAGGAGGTTTTTGTGCAGCTTCCTTCCTGAAAACGGAGAGTGGAAAAACCTATGTGCTTGTAACGGCAGATTGTAATAGCAAGTGGCGGGTTATTCATGATCATGTTTCACTTTATCGTTCCTATACCTACTAAAATAAATATTATATCCGAAAAAATTACCTGAAAACCCTGTGGAATCGTCTATAAATACATATAGGCAAGTTTGCTGTTTTGCGTTAATATAGAAAAGTATTTTATCTTAAAATATTATTTATTAATCAAGAGGGAGAGAGTTATGAAAAACGTAGCTTTAAAAGTAGTGTTAGTCATTGTGGCTTGCTTACTTGTTTCCTTATGTGTGTATTCTTATTTCACACGTGGAACAACAGTAGGAGCAGAGAACTATGAAAGTGCATTCTATGCAAGTTGCATTTCTCTTTTGCCACCAGTTGTAGCCATTGTTCTGGCTCTGATTACCAAGGAAGTATATTCATCACTTTTCATCGGTATCATTACTGGTGCACTTCTTTATTCAGATTTTAATCTGGAACTTGCAATCAATACCATGCTCTTCAATGAAGATGGCGGTATGATTACTAAGCTGGCAGATAGCTGGAATGCAGGTATCCTGGTATTCCTTGTTCTGCTGGGTATCCTGGTTGCTCTTATGAATCATGCAGGTGGTTCTGCAGCATTTGGTAACTGGGCATCTAAGAGAATTAAGACAAGAATTGGCGCCCAGATTGCAACCATTTTCCTGGGAGTTCTGATCTTTGTAGATGATTACTTCAACTGTCTTACAGTAGGTTCTGTTATGAGACCTGTAACAGATCGTCATAAGGTATCTCGTGCAAAGCTTGCATATCTGATTGATGCAACAGCAGCTCCAGTATGTATTATTGCACCAATCTCTTCCTGGGCAGCAGCAGTAACATCATCTGTTCCAGAAGATGCAGATATCAATGGTTTCCAGACATTCATCAGGACAATCCCATATAACTATTATGCGATTCTTACTCTTGTTATGCTGTTCGTTCTGGTTATTCGTCGTATCGACTACGGTCCAATGAGAAAGCATGAGCTCAATGCCTATAAGGGTGATCTCTTCACAACAGGCGATGAGCATATTAAAGATGAGAATGCAAGGAAAATCAGCACAAAGGGTAAGGTAATTGACCTGGTACTTCCTGTACTTGTTCTGATTACTGCTTGTATTATGGCTATGGTTTATACAGGTGGTATTTTAGATGGTGAAAGCTTTGTAAATGCCTTTGCTGGTGCTGATGCATCTACAGCACTGGTAATGGGTGGTATCATTGCAGTAATTTTCACTTTCTTCTTCTACTTACTTCGTGATGTTATTACATTTAATGACTTTATGGAATGTGTTCCTGCAGGTTTCAAGGCTATGATTTCACCAATCCTGATTCTGACAATGGCATGGACACTTTCTGGTATGACAAACCTTCTGGGGGCTAAGGTATTCGTTGCATCCCTTGTGGAAGGTTCTGCAGCCGGATTCCAGTCACTGCTTCCAGCAGTTATCTTCCTGGTTGCTCTTGGTCTTGCTTTTGCAACTGGTACATCATGGGGAACATTTGGTATCCTCATTCCTATCGTTATGGGTGTATTTCCAAGCGGAGAGATGATGCTGATTTCAATCGCTGCATGTCTTGCAGGTGCTGTTTGTGGTGACCACTGCTCACCAATTTCTGATACAACAATTATGTCATCTGCTGGTGCTCAGAGTAATCACATCAATCATGTATCAACACAGCTTCCATATGCTCTTACATGTGCAGGTGTATCCTGTGTTACTTACATCATTGCAGGATTTGTAAAGAATCCATATATCTGCTTGGCAATTGGTGTTGTACTCATGGTTGTGACTCTTCTGGTAATCGAGAAGGCAACAGGTAGAGAGCCTATCGATGAAGGGACAGAAAAATAGTATAAAAGGCATTTATCCATAACTGCTAAAAAACTGCCATATAATTGCATAAAATGCAATCATAAACAAGAATATTGACATAAAGAATGGAAAGTTCTTATATACCTTTCTACTCTTTTTTGTTACTATTCCATTGTAAGCAATTTTATTGAAATATGAGATTTTAAGGAGTAATTTATGGATAAGTATGATTGCCTGAAGCTTGAAAATCAGTTGTGTTTTCCACTGTATGCATGCTCAAAGGAAATTGTGAGAAAGTATAAGCCATTTCTTGATGAACTTGATTTAACTTACACGCAGTACATCACAATGATGGTTCTTTGGGACAAGAAGCAGACCAATGTTAAGGAACTTGGAAAATACTTATTCCTGGATTCGGGAACACTGACTCCTGTATTAAAGAAGTTAGAAGCTAAGGGTTATATTACAAGACATCGTAGTGCAGAAGATGAGAGAAACCTCATCGTAAAGATCACAGATCGTGGTGTTAAGCTTAGAGAAAAGGCTTACACAATCCCTGAGAAGATGGGCAAGTGTGTGAACCTTAACCCTGACGATTTCCAGACTTTATATACACTTCTTTATAAAATCTTAAACAACGTGAACAGCGAAGAAAACTAGGACACAAATGCATTTTGTGAAGGATTCTTCAAAAGTAAAGGAGGATTCATTATGGTAATTCAGATTAATGGTGATGATCAGAAGTTCGAAGAGGAAGTATTAAAGAGCGACAAGCCAGTTCTTGTTGATTTCTGGGCAACATGGTGTGGACCATGTAAGATGCTTTCTCCAATCGTTGATGAACTTTCTGAAGAAGTGGATACAGTTAAGTTTGTAGGTGTTGATGTAGATCAGTCTGAAAGACTGGCAATCAAGTATGGCATCAGCTCAATTCCTTGCCTTGTGCTTTTCAAGGACGGCGAAGAAGTAAAGCGTACAGTTGGCGTTCAGCCTAAGCCTGCACTTGCTGCATTCATTCAGTAATGAAAAGAAATAGCGGAAGTAGAATATGCTTCCGCTTATTTTTTAAAGAAAAAAATTGCACACAATTAAAGTGGCGCGGGAGCACAGTCCATTTGCAAATGGAATGTGCCCAGTATATATTTTTAAGAATAATCACCGGAGGGTTAACAAAATATGATTGACGTATTAATTATTGGTGCCGGCCCTGCAGGAATGTCTGCTGCGATTTACGTACAGAGAGCAGGTAAGCAGGCGGTTTTATTAGAGAAAATGACTTTTGGTGGAAAGATTGTAAACACACCGGAGGTTGCAAATTATCCAGGATTGGAAATGATTTCTGGTTTTGACTTTGCCATGAACCTTTATAATCAGGCAACGAAGCTTGGAGCAAAGGTGGAATATGAGCAGGCCATGAAGATTGAGGATGTGGATGGCATCAAGAAGGTGCATACAGCATCTGGTAAGGTCTATGAAGCCAAGGCAGTTATTATTGCCACTGGTGCAGCCAACCGTCATCTGGGACTTGCAAAGGAAGATAGCCTGGTGGGCAAGGGGGTATCCTATTGCGCAACATGTGATGGTGCTTTCTTCAAGGGACAGGATGTTGCTGTGAATGGTGGTGGAGCTACTGCCATTGAGGATGCCATGTTCCTGGCTAATTACTGTAAAAAGGTATATGTGATTCACAGACGTGGTGAGTTCCGTGCACCAGAAGTTGAAATTGCTGAGTTAAAAACAAAGGGAAATGTTGAGTTTATCTTAAATTCCACTGTTACAAAACTTCTTGGCGATGGAAAACTGGAGGGTGTAGAAATATACGATTCCAAGTCGGAAGAAAGAAAGACTCTTGCCATTACAGGACTCTTTGTAGCCATTGGACAGGAACCTGCAAATTCAGACTTTGCCAATGTTGCAGATTTAGATGATAAGGGTTATGTGCTTGCAACAGAGGATTGTAAAACAAAGACACCTGGTGTATTTACAGCAGGAGACTGCAGAACGAAGACGATTCGTCAGCTCACAACAGCTGCATCGGATGGAACCATTGCAGCACTGGCTGCAACTCTTTACATTAGTCAGCAGGGTAAGTAATAATTGATGAATCTGGAAGGGCTTGCTAATATGATAAGCGAGCCCTTCTTTTTATGGGTTCAATAATTAGAATATGAGAATAAGAATGACGAAAGTACAGAATAAAGAACAGAAAAAAGAACAAAATAAAGAACAAAATATAGAGCAGAATATTGAGCAGAAAACAGTGCAGAATAGAAAGGGAAATACCACTGCATATTTGGCAAAGCAAATTCTGGAATGGCATAAGGATCATAGAAGAGAACTGCCCTGGAGAAAGGATCAGGATCCTTATCATGTATGGGTATCTGAAATTATGCTTCAGCAGACTCGTATTGAAGCAGTGATTCCATATTATGAGCGCTTTCTGAAGGAACTGCCAGAAATCAGTGATCTGGCTCAGTGCCCGGATGAGAAACTCATGAAACTTTGGGAAGGACTAGGCTATTACAGCCGTGTTCGTAACCTGAAAAAAGCTGCCAAGCAGATTATGGATGAGTATGGAGGTAAGTTCCCAGAGGAACCAAAAGACATCTTGGGACTGGCTGGTATTGGCGCCTATACCGCAGGCGCTGTAGGTTCCATTTGCTTTGGAAATCAGACTCCAGCAGTGGATGGAAATGTACTGCGCATATGGATGCGCTACTTTGCGGAGGATTCCTGTATTGATGATGCCAGGGTGAAGAAGGAGGTTACAGAAAAACTGGCCCTGGTATATGAGAAGGACACAGCAAAGGCACTGACAGAAGGTCTGATGGAACTGGGACAAACTGTTTGTATACCGAATGGAAGGGCGAAGTGTGAAGATTGCCCTTTACAGAAAAAGTGTCGTGGCTGTATTGAAAAGAACTGGGATCTCTTTCCTGTGAGAGCGGCAAAGAAAGCCAGAAAAGTTGAAAAGAAAATTGTCTATGTTCTGATTACAGATGACCAAAGAATCATTGTGGAAAAGAGAGGGGACACAGGACTTCTGGCGGGAATGTGGCAATTCCCAAATGCAAAGCTGGAAAAACTGGATGCGGAAAAGCAGGATCAGTTCTTCTTAAAGTGTGGCATTAACCTGCGGGAAATCTTTGCCAAGATTCCATATAAACATATCTTCAGTCATGTGGAGTGGGATATGGAAAGCCATTACTATAAAATAGATTTGGATGAAGAAAAACTTGCGAAGAATTCCAACTACCTGGCGGTTTCCATGGATAAACTGAAGGAGGAATATGCCATTCCATCAGCCTTCCAGCCATTCTTAAAAAATGCAGAAAAATTATTGGGCGATGAATAAATATGTGATAAAATGGACCAATTAAAATTAGGGAATAAAGTTTTTTAATTATTAAAGTTAAGTGTTTATTGGGAATATCTGTACAAATAAAGGAGTATGTCATGGAAATCGGATTTAGTAATGAGAAATACATGGAGATGCAGTCAAAGCATATTCGTGAAAGAATTGATCAGTTTGGAGGAAAACTCTACCTGGAGTTTGGCGGAAAGTTATTTGACGACTTCCATGCCAGCCGTGTACTTCCAGGCTTCCATCCAGATTCAAAGATCCAGATGCTGAAGCAGCTTGCAGATCAGGCTGAAATTGTAATCGCTATTAAGTCTGGAGATATTGAAAAGAATAAGGTACGTGGCGATATCGGTATTACTTACGATCAGGATCTTCTTCGTCTTATCGACGCATTTACCAACAATGGACTTCTGGTAGGTTCCGTAGTACTGACTCAGTTCTCTGAGCAGCCATCTGTACTTGCTTATGAAAAGAAGCTGAAGGCGCTTGGCCTGAAGGTGTACCGTCATTACATCATTCCTGGTTATCCATCCAATATTCCTATGATCGTATCCGATGAGGGTTTTGGAAAGAACGATTATATTGAAACAACAAGACCACTTGTTGTTGTAACTGCACCTGGCCCTGGTTCCGGTAAAATGGCCACTTGCCTTTCACAGCTTTACCATGAAGCAAAGCGTGGTGTTAAGGCAGGATATGCTAAGTTCGAGACATTCCCAATTTGGAACATTCCACTGAATCATCCTGTTAACCTTGCTTATGAAGCAGCTACAGCTGATTTAAATGACGTAAACATGATCGACCCATGGCATTTAGAAGCTTATGGTGAGACAGTAGTAAACTACAACCGTGACGTAGAAGTATTCCCAGTACTGAAGGCAATGTTCGAGAAAATTTCTGGAACATCTCCTTATCAGTCACCAACAGACATGGGCGTAAACATGGCTGGATATGGTATTGTAAATGACGAAGCTTGTAGAAAGGCTTCTAATCAGGAAATCATCCGTCGTTACTATGAAGCACTTGCCAACTTCAAGTCTGGTAACGCAACAGAACAGCCAGTTCATAAGATTGAACTTCTGATGGAAAAGTCAGGAATCTCCATTGCTGACCGTCCAGTTGTTGCAGCTGCCAATATTCGTTCAGAAGAAACAGGCGGACCAGCAGCAGCTATGGAAATGCCAGATGGCACAATCCTTACAGGTAAGACTTCGAATATGATGGGTGCATCAAGTGCACTTCTTCTCAATGCCCTTAAGTATTTCGCTGGCATTGATGACGCTGCAAAACTCATTTCCCCAGAGGTATTAGAACCAATCATGGAACTTAAGGTTAAGCATCTGGGAGACCATAACCCTCTGCTTCATCTGGATGAGCTTTTAATCACACTTTCAATTCAGGCTCTTACAAGCGAAGATGCAAAGCGCGCTTATGACGAACTGCCAAAGCTTGCAGGCCTTGAAGTTCATTCTTCTGTAATGCTTTCTCATGAAGACATCGCCGTATTCAAGAAGCTGGGTTGTCATTTAACATGTGAAGCCAAGTATGAGAGCAAGAAGCTTTACCACAGATAAGTGGAAGGTCTTTGGGATTTTCATTACTCTAGAAAGATGTATGCAAATGTACTTGTCAGAAATTTCTTCTGGCAGGTACATTTTTTATTTCCCAGAGGCGAAAATTCGCTTATACTTATTAGGTGTTTATAGAAGACAATTAATAGAAAGAGGATTTAATCATGGAAGAAGAGAGATTATCACCAGCAGAAAAGGTGGACCGTCAGATGATGCAGTTCTCCAATGAATTGAAGGAAAAGATGATGGAATTTGCTTTACCAGAAGAACAGCAGGCTGTAATTATGGATTATTTTAATAAGGCAGCAGGCGGAGCAGTTGTGAATTGCCTGACTCTGGAGGTGTTTGCAGACATGGTTTCAAGAAAAATAGGTCAGCAGAAGGCTTCTAAAATGCTCAGTGAGGCCATTACACAGACAATCGTAATGACAGGAAATCAGGAAAAGCAGCAGGCAAAGAAAGACAACTAGAAAACGAACTGAAATTTTAATTTTGAAAACAGTTTGAAACCTATTTGATTCGCATTTGAAAAAGCATTTGAAAAGCAGGAAGTGAGGGCGATATGTATTTATTAAAAAATGGTCACGTGGTTGATCCTGTAACAAATACAGATGAAATACTTGATGTATTAATTGATGGAAGAATCATTAAAAAAGTAGCGAAAGATATTGCTGGGGATACAGAGGCAGCGGGAGCTGAAGTCATTGAATGCACTGGGCTTACCATTGCGCCTGGCCTTATGGATGCTCATGTACATTTCCGTGATCCTGGTTTTACTTATAAAGAAGATATTGAATCCGGTGCCAAAGCTGCAGCCCGTGGTGGTGTGACAACGGTTGTCCTTATGGCCAATACCAAGCCTGCAGTAGATAATGTGGAGACTCTTCATTATATTCAGGAAAAGAGTGAGAAGACAGGAATTCATATCATTCAGACAGCTGACGTTACCAAGGAAATTGCTGGTAAGGAGCTGGTGGATATGGATGAACTGGCTGCAGAGGGTGCAGCAGGTTTCACGGATGATGGTCTTCCAATTATGGATGCCAAGCTCTTACGTGATGCCTGCATAAAAGCAAAGGAACTGGATCTGCCTCTTTCTTTACATGAAGAGGATCCTGCCTTTATTGAGAAACCTGGTGTAAATATGGGGAAGGTTTCTGAAGAACTGAATTATGGTGGCGCATCCCATTTGGCTGAGGATGTTATGGTTGCCAGGGATGCAGCTATTGCCTTAGAAACAGGTGCGCCTGTTGTTATCCAGCATATTTCTTCCGGGGTGTCCGTTGGCATTGTACGTGCTTTCAAGGCCATGGGTGCTGATCTTTACGCAGAAGCGACCCCTCACCATTTCACTCTGACTGAGGATGCAGTTCTGAAGTATGGTACCAATGCTCGTATGAATCCACCTCTTCGTACAGAAGAAGACAGACTTGCTATTATTGAGGGTATTAAAGATGGCACCATCGATATGATCGTGACAGACCATGCGCCTCATAGTAAGGAAGAGAAGCAGCGCCCAATGGACAAGGCGCCTTCCGGAATCACAGGTATTGAAACATCCCTAGCTCTGGGAATTAAATCTCTGGTGCAGACAAATGAGATAACTCTTATGAAGCTCATCGAACTCATGTCCACCAATCCGGCCAAGATCTATCGTATGGAGCCAGATACAGTAAGTGAGAATGCTGTGGCGGATTTAGTTGTATTTGGTGAAAATGAAAATTGGGAAGTTAAGGAAGAAGAATTTGCTTCCAAGGCAAGTAACAGCCCATTTATTGGATGGGAATTGCCTGGTAAGATTCATTACACCTTCTGTGATGGAAAGATTGTTTATCAGGCCTAAGCTTCAGACAATCTATAATATAAAATGCCAGACTTAAGGTCATAAGTATAAGATGTTGTGCTTGTCTTTGACCACTGCCACTAGATATGCTAGAATGCCTCTGTATGCCTATAATAGGCGTGCAGAGGCATTTCTTATTTACGTAAAAGCGATTTTTAACTAAAGGTTTATAGAAAAAAATAGCGCTCTGATGCAAAGTGATAATAGCTGGGCTTATGCGCAGTTCATTTGCAGGAAGAGCAATTAGAATTATTTTTTGGTGAGGATTCAAATGGAAAAGATCAAAGAAGTTGATTACGAAGAGGAGATGGGGCAGGACTACGTGGATTATGCCATGTCCGTTATTACAGAACGTGCGCTGCCTGATGTTAAGGATGGCCTCAAGCCGGTTCAGAGAAGAATTTTGTATTCTCTGTCAGAACTGACTCGTTCCGATGCGCCACACAGAAAGTGTGCTCGTATCGTGGGTGACTGCATGGGTAAATATCATCCACATGGTGATTCGTCTATCTATGAAGGTCTGGTTAATATGGCACAGAGCTGGAAGTTGCCAATTCCACTGGTAGACCCTCACGGTAACTTCGGTGATGTTTCTGGTTCTGGCGCTGCTGCCATGCGTTATACAGAGGCAAGAATTGCCAAGTATACAGAGGACGGAATGAAGGACTTAAAGTACTGCCAGTTTGTACCAAACTTTGATGGTACGGAAAAGGAGCCAGTTCATTTACCATTCCTGATTCCTAATATTTTAACTTCAGGTACAACGGGTATTGCCGTTGGCATGGCTACCAATATTCCAACTCATAATCTGAATGAAGTTGCAGATGCAGAAATTGCTTATTTGGAAAATCCAGATGTAAGCCTGGATGAACTCTTAGATATTCTTCATGGTCCTGATTTCGCCACAGGTGGAATTATCAATGCCAACAAAGAGGCAATCAGACAGATTTATGAAACAGGTTTAGGTAAGGTTCGTGTACGTGGCAAGGTAGAAATTCGCGATATTGGTCGTGGCAGACGTTCTATCTGTGTAACAGAAATTCCTGTAACCATGATTAATGGTACAGAAAAGTTCTTAAATACCGTTGCGGATCTGGTTCGTCAGGGTAAGTTACCTGCAGTTGTTGATATTGCTGACCGTGGTGATAAGGATGGAGAGTGCCTGGCCATCGATGTAAAGAAGGGTACCACTGACGAGGAAATCCAAAAGATTCTCAATATCCTTTATAAGAAGGCAGGTCTGGAAGAAAACTTCAGTGTCAACATGAACTGTATCTACAATAAGAAGCCAGAGGTTATGGGACTTCGTCGTATTCTTCAGACTTATACAGAGTATAAGAAGGAAGTATATCAGGCTAAGTACGAAAAGCTGAAGGCTGATGAAGCAGATATTAAGGAAGTAAAGGCCGGACTTTTACAGGCGGTTGATGTTATTGATCTGATTATTGAAATCCTTCGTGGTTCCAAAACTCTGAAGGATGCTAAAGAATGTCTTATGTTTGGTAAGACAGATGCCATTAAGTTCCGTTTCCAGGGTTCTGAAATGGATGCCCGTGAATTACATTTCACAGAGAAGCAGACAGATGCCATCCTTGCCATGAGACTGCAGAAGCTCATTGGTTTGGAAGTGGATGTTCTGAAGAAGGAACTGGCTGAGGCAGAAAGACTTTACGCCAGGTATACGAAGCTTCTGGAATCTCCAGCTGCCATGAGAAAGCAGATGGTTGCGGATATTGAAGATTTAAAGGCCAAGTATGGAATTGAAAGACGTACAGAAATCCTTGATCTGGGTGAAGTTATTGTGAAGAAGGAAAAGGAAGTTCCTACAGAAGAAGTAGTACTTCTGGATCGATTCTTCTATATCAAGTCTGTTCCACAGTCTGTATTTGAAAAGAATCAGGATGTTTCTTATAAGTATGCCACAGCGCTTATGTCCACAGATCGAATTGGTCTCTTTGACACAGATGGTATGATTCATATCATCAAGGTCAAAGATATTATGAAGAAGCAGCAGGATCTTTTAAAGAAGCAGAATAAGAAAGATAAAAAGTTAAAGATTACAGATAAGGGTGTACAGATTTTCGAGTTCTGTCAGATGGACGAGAATGCTGACATCGTTGCCATGTTTGCCATGTCTGAGCTTTCTCCTTTGGCTGGTGTTACTCCAGAGGAACTTAGCCAGATGAATCCTGCAGATTATCCAAAGGCTGCAAATCTGGTATTTGTTACGGATGAGGGTAAGGCAAAGCGAGTACTGGCATCTGTATTTGATTCCTCCCGTAAGACAGCCCAGGCCATCAAGGCTCATCCTGTTTATGTGGGATTTGAAAAGGAATATGTTGTTGCAGAAACAGAGGGTGGCTTCTCCATCAAGGTTAAGTCCGATGAACTTCCAGTTCAGGGTAAGGGTGCTTCTGGTGTAGGCCTCATTTCCCTGCGCAGAGGAGATAAGGTGGCATCTGCCATTTCTGCCAACAATGAAGATACTTTCAATGGAATTTCACTTTCCCAGATGAAGGCCGTTAAACGTGGCGGTAAGGGAAATAAGAAGTCTGCTAAATAGGCAGGCTTGGTTTAAAGAGAAATAATCTGTGATGCAAGAATCTTGCAAATGGACTGTGCAAAGACAAGTTCATTTGCATCTGACATAAAGGAGTTTATATGGCTAAGGAATACAATTCTGATGCGATTAAGGTATTAAAGGGTCTGGAACCGGTAAGACTTCGGCCTGGTATGTATATCGGTTCTACCGGACGTCAGGGTCTCAACCATCTGGTACAGGAGCTGATCGATAATGCAGTGGATGAGCATCTGGCTGGTTTCTGTAAGAATATTTATGTATCTCTCAATGAGGATGGTTCTGCCACAGTTACCGATGACGGCCGTGGTATTCCTGTTGATATGCATCCAACGGAAAAGAAGACAGCAGAGCGAGTTGTATTTACTGTGCTTCATTCCGGTGGTAAGTTCAACGATTCCATCTATAAGATTTCCGGTGGTCTTCACGGTGTAGGTTCTGCGGTAGTAAATGCCCTGTCCAGGAAGATGATTATTGATATTTACCGTGATGGCAATGTTTATCATGATGAGTATTCCTGCGGACAGCCACAGGTGAAGCTGATTGATGGCTTGCTGGAAGCGGTTCCTGTAAAGGGAAAGAAGACTGGTACATCCATTACTATTTATCCAGATGAGACTATCTTCGAAACCGTTCGCTTTAAGTCCAGTGCAATTCGTAATCGATTAAAGGAAACTGCTTACTTAAATCCAAATCTTACCATTACCTTTGAGAATAAGAGAGATGGATATGAACCAGAAGTATTCCATCAGCCAGGTGGACTGACAGCTTTCGTAGAAGATCTTTCCAAGGATATGGTTAAGACTTCTCCTGTGATTTCTCTTTCTGGAGAAAAGAACGGTATTCAGGCGGATATCGTATTTGTTATGACAGAAGACGGTGATGAAAATATCATCGGTTTTACAAATAATATTACCAACCCAGAGGGTGGTACCCATGTAACTGGTTTTAAGACTGCATTTGCCAAGATTGTAAATCAGTATGCAAGAAATGAACTTGGTGTTCTGAAGGAAAAAGATTCCAATCTGACTGGTAGTGACATTCGTCAGGGTATGCAGGCAATCGTTTCCATTAAGCATCCAGATCCTCAGTTCGAAGGTCAGACCAAGACACGTCTTTCCAATACGGATGTAATTCCTGCCATGGAAGGAATCCTTCGTGAGCAGCTGACTGTATACTTTGACCGTAACTATGATGTGCTGAAGGATATCGTTGATAGAGCGGTGGAAACGGCCAAGGCCAAGGCCAAGTCTAAGACGAAAATCAATCTTTCCAAGTTCTCCTTTGAGGGAAATGGTAAACTGGTTCGTCAGGAATCTAACGAATCTGAGAAGTGCGAAATCTTCATCGTCGAGGGTGATTCCGCTGGTGGCTCTGCCAAGAGTGCTCGTAATCGTAAGTATCAGGCAATTCTGCCTCTCCGCGGTAAGATTCTGAATGTGGAAAAGGTACCTGTTTCCAAGGTTCTGGAGAATGCAGAAATCAAAGCCATGATTAATGCCTTTGGTTGTGGTTTCTCCCAGGGCTTCGGTAACGACTTTGATATTAATAAGCTTAATTACGATAAGATCATCATTATGACAGATGCCGACGTGGATGGCGCGCATATCGCTACTCTGCTCCTGACATTCTTCTATAGATTCTATCCAGAACTGATCAATGAAGGTCATATCTATATTGCCATTCCGCCACTTTACCGTGTGGGCGAGGGCAAGAAGATTCAGTATCTATATTCAGATGATGAACTGGCTAAGTACAGAGCTTCACATAAGAATAAGTTTGTAATTCAGAGATACAAGGGTCTTGGTGAAATGGATGCCAGTCAGCTCTTTGAAACCACTATGGATCCAGAACACAGACTCCTGAAGCGCGTATCCATCGCTTCTCGTGCAGAAGCATCCATGATTACAAGTACTCTCATGGGAACAGAAGTTGCTCCTCGTCGTAAGTACATTGAGGAAAACTCAACGGACGCTGTCATCGATGCTTAATGCAAATGAACTTAGCGGATTTTGTGCACATCTCATTTGCAAGTAGATCAAATAATAAATTGCCGCAAGGAAGCCCCTTGCGGCATCGTAATGTAAAGAGAATTATATGAGTATTATTAACGTAGAAAATGTAAGTAAAAAATTCGGCGAGAAAGTAATTCTGCAGGATGTTTCCTTTGGAATGGAGGCTGGGGAGAAGATCGGTGTTATTGGTATTAATGGTACTGGTAAATCCACTTTACTTAAAATCATTGCTGGTCAGGAAGAAACAGATCAGGGTAATGTGATTCGCCGTAACAATCTTAAGGTAGCGGTACTTCCACAGGTGCCGGAATTCCCAAAGGGGAAGACGCTTCTTTCCTGTATTACAGACTCCATTGAGGATATGGCGTATGGCTGGAATATGGAGGCTAGAGCCAGAGAAATGCTAACAGCTCTGGAACTTCCGGATGTGGAAACAGCAGAACATTTGTCTGGTGGAGAATTAAAGAAGCTGGCTTTGATTCAGACTTTGATTCAACCTTCGGATATTTTGATTCTGGATGAGCCTACCAATCATCTGGATCTTTCCATGGTTGCCTGGTTGGAGAAAGAACTTCTTCGCTATAAGGGCGCCATCTTACTGGTTACCCATGACCGATATTTCCTGGACCGAATTACAGATCGAATTCTGGAAATTGATCACGGTAGTGTCTATTCTTATCTTTCTAACTATTCAGGATTTTTGCTGGCCAAAGAAGCTCGTATTGAAGCTTCCATTCTGGCAGAGCATAAGAGACAGCAATTCATTCGTACCGAGCTGGAGTGGGTAAGACGCGGTGCCCAGGCACGTACTACAAAACAGAAAGCCCGTCTCCAGAGATTTGAAGAAATTTCTTCCATGACAAGGCTGGATATTAATCAGGACGGCAAGGTGGAAATGCAGTCCATTGCCTCAAGGTTGGGAAATAAAACCGTTGAAATTTCTGGTGTCAGCAAGGGTTTTGAAAATCGTTCCTTAATTTCAAACTTTACTTTTACGGCTCTCAGAAATGACCGAATCGGAATTGTGGGTCCGAATGGTTGTGGAAAATCCACACTGTTGAAGTTGATTGCGGGAGTGGAGCGGCCTGACACTGGTAGCATTCAGCTGGGTGAAACTGTAAAAGTGGGTTATCTCACTCAGAATATGGATGATATCAATTCTCAGAAACCGGACACCAGGGTTATTGATTATGTCAGAGATGTGGCAGAATATATCAATACGCCGGATGGTAAAGTAACCGCAGCGAAAATGCTGGAGCGATTCCTCTTTGAAGGACCTCAGCAGTACACACCTTTGGAAAAACTTTCCGGTGGAGAAAAGAGAAGACTGAGACTTCTGCGTGTGCTTATGGAGGCGCCAAATGTACTGCTCCTGGATGAGCCTACCAATGATCTGGATATTGCAACCCTTGCAGTCTTTGAAGATTTCATTTCTCACTTTGACGGCATTGTGATTGCAGTCAGCCATGATCGATATTTCCTGGATAATATTGCAGATCGTATTTTGGCTTTTGAAGCTGGAGGAAATCTGGTTTTCTATCCAGGCAATTACACAGACTATGCCAAGAGAGTGGGTAAGGACCCTTCTGGTATGCTTCAGACAAGTTCTGGCAGTGCTGGCAAAGTGGCAGGGGATATAGCGTCAGGTGATAAAACGGATGGAGCTGCTGCAGATGATCGAAAGGCTGCTAAGAATGATGGCAGACGCCATGACGACAAACCTCGTTTCTCATATCAGGAAAAGAGAGAGTATGAGACCATAGAGGCAGATATTGAAGCTTTGGAATTAAAGAATGAAGAGTTAGATCAGAGCATTGCAGCCAATGCTTCAGACTTCGCCAAACTCAGTGCCCTTTCTGCAGAAAAGGAAAAAGTCGAGACAGAGCTTATGGAAAAGATGGAAAGATGGGAATATCTTTCCAATCTTGCAGAAAGAATAGATAGCTATAATCAGAACAAGTAAACCTACGCAAGAGTGCGTATAGGAAAGAAGCCAGGCAAATCTCATTTGCCGAATAAAAGAAAAATGGAAGGCAGGGGCGCGGGAGATTTAGCGTCAATTAAAATATATGGATATCACGAAAGTAATAACAGAAGAACTTGGAGTTGGATTCAAACAGGTAGAGGCAGCGATTCAGCTGTTGGATGAGGGATGTACAGTTCCTTTTATTGCCCGTTATCGTAAGGAGAAGACTGGTGGTCTGCTGGACGTTCAGTTAAGACAGCTGGAAACTCGTCTTGCATCTCTTCGTAATCTGGAGGAGAAGAAGGCGTCTGTTCTTAAGAATATTGAAGAGCAGGGCAAGCTTACAGAGGAACTGAAGAAGGAAATTGAAGAAGCCATGACTATGGTGGCTTTGGAAGATATTTATCGTCCTTACAAGCAGAAGAGAAGAACCAGAGCAACTATCGCCAAAGAAGCAGGTCTGGAACCACTTGCCCTTCTGATTCAGTTACAGAAACTGACAAAACCATTGGCAGAAGTTGCCAGGGAATATATTAATGAGGAAGCAAAGATTAATACGCCAGAGGATGCTCTGGCTGGTGCTTCCGATATCCTGGCTGAAACAATTTCGGATTCTGCAGATTACAGAACATGGATTCGTGAGAAGACCATGGAAAAGGGTAATATTGCTTCGGAAGCAAAGGATGAAAAGGCAGAGTCTGTATACGAGAACTATTACAAGTTCGTATCTCCAATTAAAAAGCTGAATGGTTATCAGGTTCTGGCTTTAAATCGTGGCGAAAAGGAAAAGATTCTTACAGTTAAGATTGAGGCACCAGAAGAGGATGTTCTTAAGTATCTTGCTCGTAAGACAATTGATAAGGATACAGAAGGTGAACTTCGTGAATTCCTGAAGAGTGTAGCGGCAGATGCCTATGCGCGTCTGATTGCTCCTTCTATTGAAAATGAAATTCGTAACCAGCTCTTTGAAGATGCAGAAGATGCAGCAATTTCTGTATTTGGTAAGAACTTAAAGCAGCTTCTTATGCAGCCGCCAATTGCTGGTCAGACAGTACTGGGCTGGGATCCAGCCTTCCGTACAGGATGTAAGTGTGCGGTGGTTGATCCAACAGGTAAAGTTCTGGATACTGTGGTTGTATATCCAACTGCTCCAACGACACCGGCAAAGATCGCTGATGCAAAAGCGAAAATCAAGGCTATGATTAAGAAGTATCATGTCACACTTATTTCCTGTGGTAATGGTACAGCTTCTCGTGAGTCTGAAAAAATCATTGCTGAAATTATTCAGGAAATTCCAGAAGAGAAGGTTTCATATGTTATTACAAATGAAGCGGGTGCTTCTGTATATTCAGCCAGCGAACTGGGCTCTGAAGAGTTCCCTAACTTCGATGTCGGACAGCGTTCTGCCACATCTATTGCAAGACGTGTTCAGGATCCACTGGCAGAACTTGTAAAGATTGATCCAAAGTCCATTGGTGTCGGTCAGTACCAGCATGATATGAATCAGAAGAAACTTTCTGAACAGTTAAAGAATGTAGTAGAAGACTGTGTAAACTCAGTTGGTATCGATTTAAACACAGCCTCCTTTGCACTGCTCCAGTATATATCTGGTATTTCAAAAGTAGTTGCCAAGAATATTGTAACTTACAGAGAAGAAAATGGTGAGTTCAAGACTCGTCGTGAACTTCTCAAGGTTGCCAAGCTTGGACCAAAGGCCTTTGAACAGTGTGCAGGTTTTCTTCGTATTCGTAATGGTAAGAATCCTCTGGATAATACAGCGGTTCATCCAGAATCCTATGCAGCTGCAGAAGAACTTCTCAAGGAACTTTCTGTGGCGGATCAGATGAAGAAGGGAGATACACTCTCCGTGAAGGCTGCTCTGGAAACTGTTTCAACAAAGGATCTCAAGGCTTTTGCTGAGAAGCAGGAAATTGGTCTGCCAACTCTTCAGGATATGGTTGAAGAATTAAAGAAGCCAGGTCGTGATCCTCGTCAGGATATGCCGCGCCCAATTCTTCGTCAGGATGTTATGCAGTTATCTGACCTGTCTGTAGGAATGGTTCTGAAGGGAACTGTTCGAAATGTTATTGATTTCGGTGCCTTTGTAGATATCGGTGTCCACCAGGATGGTCTGGTTCACATTTCCCAGATGGCAAAGAATCGTTTCGTAAAGCACCCGCTGGATGTGGTCGGCGTTGGTGATATTGTGGATGTTAAGGTAATCAGCATTGACGAAAAGAAGGGCAGAATTGGCCTTTCTATGATTTTAGAAAATAATAAATAAGTATATTCATAAAAGAATGAATAAGAGTATTTATTAACATAAAATTTGAAGCAAGTCCCTTTACGCAAATCCCATTTGCAAATGGACTTTGCTTGTTTAATGGGGTGTTGTTATGCATGAAATGAGTACAGTCATTCGTCTTGTGAATATGGCCTCAAGTGTGGCAGTGGAAAACAATGCTACAAGTGTGAAGAAGATAAAGGTGGCTATCGGCGAGATGACAGGGGTTCTGCCGGAGTATGTGAGAAAGTATTATCCTGAGGCGGTAAAGGGAACTATGCTGGAGGGTTCGGAACTTGAGATTGAAGAGGTTCCTTTGCTGGGAGAATGCCAGGAATGCCAGGAAAAATTTCGGCCGGATAAATCCAATGACTATGCCTGTCCTAAGTGTCATAGTTCGAATTGTAAAATTCTACAGGGTAGAAAAACGGAACTTGTGTCCATTGCCTTTGAGTAGAAAAATAACAAAATTATTCATTTGTCAAATTTGAAAATTTACGAATGACTTCCAAAATTTCTGCGAAATGCACGAAATTTCTTAAAAAAGTTTGGTGATATTTCTAGAAAGAAGCCAGAAATTTGATAAAAATATTATTTTTCAAATAGGGAGATTTATAAATACTTACAAATAATTTTTGTTAATAATCGTTAATATGTACAAAGTGACGAAATGCTAAAAATATAAGAAATTTGACATTGTGCATTTTATAGTGTTCGGCTTGCAAAAATAAGTCAAAATCCGAAAAAAGGGAGAAATCTCCCGTGATTATTGAAAAAGCTATACGAAATGGCTACAATGTTCAGCAGTGAAGGGCTTGTGAATTAGGGCTACGAAAAAAGTTGATCAAAATATGGAGGAAACAAAAATGACAACTAAGAAGGCATCTGTTAAGGATCTTGCAGCAAAGGCTGCAGCAGCTAAGAAGGCAAACGAGAAGAAGGCTGAAGAAGTTAAGGTAGCTACACCAGCAGTTAAGGCTGAAGCTCCAAAGAAGGAAGCAGTTAAGAAGGCAAACGAGAAGAAGGTAGCAGCTCCAAAGAAAGAAGCAGCAAAAAAGGTAGCTCCTGCTAAGAAGGAAGCTCCAAAGGCAGCTGAAAAGAAAGTAGCAGCTCCTAAGAAGGCAGTAGCTCCTAAGAAGGAAGCAGCTAAGAAGGCAGCAGCTCCAAAGAAGGCAGCAGCAAAGCAGACTGTAACTGTAACCGTTCAGTACCAGGGATTCGATGTAACAACTGAAGAAGTAGTTGCTAAGGTTCTTGAAGTAGCTGGCAAGAAGAGCGCTAAGGAAGTAAATGTTTACTACCAGCCAGAAACAAGAGTTGCTTACTACACAATCGATGGTGAGAGTGGAGAAGTAAATCTGTAAATTCTTCTTTTGAATATAAGGAAAGCCGGAAGCTAATTCTTCCGGCTTTTTTGCTTCACATTCATAAGTGAAATAATAAACCCGAGCGCAGGGATACTTGCACTCGGTTTTTTACGTTTGACTTAATTTGAAAAATAAATTTTAAACTTACTCCTGACCTCGAAGGGAAATCTTTGGGGATCCCTTACCACGTACGTAGTCCTCGGTGATGGTAACCATTCCAATGGTGTCATCCTTAGGGATTTCATACATGATATCCAGCATAAATTTCTCGATGATGGAACGGAGAGATCTTGCACCGGTTTTTCTCTTAGCTGCAAATTCTGCAATGGCATTATAAGCGCCATCTTCAAATACGAGTTTTACTTCATCCAAACGCAGTAACTTCTGGTACTGTTTGATGATGGAGTTTCTTGGTTCTGTAAGAATACGTTTATACATATTTGTATCCAGCTCATCCAGAGTGAAGATGACAGGAAGTCTGCCGATGAACTCAGGAATCATACCGAATTCTCGAATGTCTTCTGGTGCAACCTTTGAAAGAAGATGAGGGTCTGCATCCAGATCAGAACGAAGAACAGAACCGAATCCCATGGATGTCTGATCAGAAAGTCTGGTCTTAATGATTTCTTCCAGAGCAGAGAATGCGCCGCCACAGATAAAGAGGATATCAGTGGTATCCATCATTGTGGTTGGTGTCATGGCATTCTTGCTGCCGGTTCCGATAGGAACTTCAATCTTAGCCCCTTCTAACAGTTTCAAAAGACCCTGCTGAACAGCTTCACCGCTGACATCTCGAGAACGTGTTTCCTGTTTCTTGGCAATCTTATCAATTTCATCGATGAAGACAATTCCGTGTTCTGCTTTTTCTACATCGTTATCTGCAGCAGCAAGTAACTTGGAAAGAACGCTTTCAACGTCATCGCCGATGTAGCCGGCTTCTGTAAGAGAAGTAGCGTCGGTGATGGCCAGTGGAACATTGAGAATCTTTGCAATGGTCTTAACCATATATGTCTTACCAGAACCTGTTGGCCCAATCATAAGCATATTGGATTTCTCAATCTGTACCATGTCCAGTTCGTCGTTTTCATTCTTGTTTTCTGTTTCTTCAGAAAGAACTCTCTTGTAGTGGTTATATACAGCAACGGACATAACTTTCTTTGCGTAGTCCTGGCCTACAACATCCTTATCCAGTTCTGCCTTAATTTCGTGAGGAGATGGGATGGTTTCCAGGGTGAGCTTTGGCTCTTCCTTTTCTTCCTCAGAAGAAGCTTCTGCCTTTTTAGGACTTCTTTTCTTAACACGCTGGTTATTTGGAATGTTCATATTCGGGAACATATTTCCCAGGTCCATACCAGAACCGAAAGGTGAATCAGAGTTAGGACCTAAATTTGGCATGCTGGTAAGATCGATGAAAGGCATATTGTTTATGGAGTTAAAAGCCTTCTGTAAACAGTCGGAGCAAATGCTTATACCATTGGATAACTGCAAAAGCTTACCTGCGACAGACTCAGGGCGTCTGCACATGTAACAATAGTTTTCATATTCATCGTCATCATTATTCTTATCATTATCTTTTTTGGATGTGTCGAATTCATCTGACTCGAACTCATCCGGATTCTTAAAATCGTCCATGTAGTCTCCAATCATTGGGTAATAAAATTAGTAGTAATAAGTATAACAAAGTAAACTTGACAGGTAAAGAATTCTGCTTAGCCGTTCTTATGGCTTGTTTTACTATCTTAAGAATATATCAAAGTTCACTTAAAATAATTAAAGAATTTATTGAAAGTGCTTTTTTATAGTGATACGATACATCTATATTGAAAACGAGGTATTGCTTATGAAAAAGCTTGAAATAATTATCAAGCCTGAAAAGCTTGAGAGGGTTAAGAAAATTTTAGACGAGAATGGTGCCACAGGTGCTATGATTTCCAATATTATGGGTTATGGTAATCAGAAGGGCTATCAGACTACCTATCGTGGAAGTCAGATGATGATTAATCTGCTTCCTAAAATCAAAATTGAAACCGTAATGACGGACCAGGCTACTGAAAATCTGATATCTGCTTTGGAAGAATATCTTTCATCGGATAAGGTAGGTGCAGGTAAGATTTTCTTATATGATGTAGCGGATGCTGTACGTCTTCGTACTGGAGAACGGGGAGAGCAGGCTTTATAGAGAGCAGGCTTAGTAAAGAGTGAGTTTCAAAGTGAACAGGCTTTAAAGCAATTAAGTGGAATGGCTTCTTTCCTAGAGGGGGACACTATGAAGCATAGAATTCAGGAATATTTAAAGTATATAGATGGAATACTCCAGGAGAATAAAAATGGTCAGGAGAAGGATGCTGGCTATTGGGATCAGGAGATTGTAAAACATTTGGAGCAGATTCGCTTCTTTCAACATGAGAGGTTAGTGCATCTGATTGTTTTTAGTCTTGTGGCCGTTTGTACTGTAATGAGTATTCTTTTTTATGTGGCATACGAAAAAATAATACTTTTGCCACTTATTCTTATGCTCTTTGTTTTACTTGTTCCATATTGTATGCATTACTATCTTTTGGAAAATAGTGTTCAAAAAATGTATGACCAATATGATCAGATGCAGGCAAAGAAGAAAGAATATTTCCAGGTAAAAAAATAAAAAATTTTTAAGGGCAAATATTTCGTATGGAATGGCGCTGAAATCGACAGGTTTGGTAAATGAATTCTTAAAAATATCAATATTCTGTCATTTCAGGCAAAATTCAATTGTTTTAAAAGTATTACGAGTCCTTGACAATGTTCTCGAAAACGCCGTAAAATAAAAGGTGCGTCCGAAAAACGGATGCACCTTATTTCTTTACATATCATATTTTGTAGGACAGATTATTTATACCACAAGATATAGTTCCTGTAAAGGAAAAATGACGGAAAAGAGATGATAAAATGAAAAAGACTTCAAGACGGACTAAAAATTCAATATTAATTTTAGCGATAATTATGACAATTTTACCTTTGATTTTATTCGGCATATTTGTGTACAAGATAAATCAGGTGAATCAAAAAACAGAGGATTACTTAAATAAAAATAAGGTGACAGACACCTGTTACAGTGCAGATGAATCAGGAGAATCCTTGCAAGATTTATATGCAATGGCAAGTGGAACTGATTATGAAGCAGATAGAGCAAGTGAAGCGGATCAAAAGTTAGAAAAAGATACTACTTCAACTTCCCATCTTTCCAGTTCAGAAGTAACACCAACGGATGCCAGTGCTACAGATGCAGCTGAGATGCAGGCAGAGGCAGAAGAGGGTGATGTGGAATACAATGGTAAGACAGTTTACCTGACATTTGACGATGGTCCATCCATCTATACAGACCAGATCCTTGATATTCTGAAAGAGAAGAATGTAAAGGCAACTTTCTTCCTGGTGGCTAAGGATTATACCTATAGTGAAGAGATGAATCGAATTGTTAATGAAGGACATACCATTGCAATGCATTCTTCTTCCCATGACTATAGTGTGATTTATAAAAATCTCAGTTCCTTTAAGAGAGATGTAAAAAGTGTTCATGACATTATCTACGATGTAACAGGAGTTGATGCATGGGCTTATCGATTCCCAGGTGGTTCATCCAATACGGTTTCTCAGGTTCCAATTGATGACTGTGTAAAGTATCTGGATTCCCAGGGATATGTATATTTTGACTGGAATGCATTAAATGATGATGCAACTTCTGTTTATTACACACCAGAAGAATTGAATCAGATTGTTATGACTTACGTGAATAATAACCCTGGCGATTCCATGGTTCTTCTTCATGATCTGGAGACACATGAGTCTACAGTAAAAGCTTTACCGGATCTGATTGATCAGTTAAAGGAAGAAGGATATCGCATCCAACCTATTACAAAGGATACGCCAACCTTCCAGCATTACGTTCCGGAAGAGAATACAGAAGATGAGAAAGATAATACAAACAAAGATTCAACTTCCATTATGGCGGAAAATACAAGTGGAAATTAAGGCCTGTATCTTTTAAGAAAAGGCCATGTGTGTTATATTTGTAGCGATTCTGAGTGAAGGGGCGGTAAGTATGACATACGAGCAGGTTATTTCATATATTGAAGATCGTAACAAGCTTGGTTCTGTACCAGGGCTTGATAATATTAATCATTTGCTGAAACGGCTCGGCAATCCAGAAAAGAAGTTACCAGCGATTCATATTGCTGGTACAAATGGAAAAGGCAGTATTATGTCTTTTGTGGAGCAGGGCCTGATGGAAGCGGGATACATGGCAGGCAGATATATATCACCTGCCATTTTTAATTATAGGGAACGCTGGCAGATTGGACATGAGTTCATCAGCCAGGAAGATACAGCGAAGATTTTATCTAAGGTCATTGCTGAAGTTGAAGAGATGGAGAGACTGGGAGAGGGGCAACCTACATCCTTTGAAATCGAAACAGCTGCAGCATTCGTATATTTTCTGGAAAAGGGCTGTGATCTAATGCTCATTGAGTGTGGCATGGGTGGCAGACTGGATGCTACAAATGTACTTGGCCAGGATACAGTGAATGTGCTGGCCTCCATTTCCAGAGACCATATGCAATTTCTGGGAAATACAATAGAAGAAATAACAAAAGAAAAGCTGGGCATTATTAAAGATAATGGCTATCTTTTTACCTACCCGAATGTGGGAGTTGCCAAAGAGGTAACGGAAGAATTTTGCCATGAGCATCACGTAAAACTCATCCCGGCAGATTCGGAAGCCCTTCTTGTAAAAGAAACAGATTTTACGGGCAGTTTATTTGCATATAAGGGAAAAGATTATAGAATTCAAATGGGGGGAGATTTCCAGATTCTCAATGCCATTACTGCCATTGAAGTGATGGAAGGCCTGAAGGAAGCTAGTGCTTCCTGGAAGACGGAGATTTCAATCCCTGAGGATATCATTCAGTCGGCTCTCAGTCATACCCATTGGCCAGGACGTTTTATGGTGCTGAATAAGGAACCCCTCCTGATTGTGGATGGTGCTCATAATGAAGATGCCTGGATTCATTTACAAAAGAGTCTGACGCAGTATTTTCCAGAGATGCGTTTTCATTTTGTGCTTGGTGTTTTGAAAGACAAGGAGGTGAGCCGAATGCTGGACCTTTTACTTCCTTTGGCAAAAAGTATTTTCACCATTGCTTCGGACAATCCTCGTGCCCTGGCCGCAGAGAATTTGGCAAATGAGATTCGCAGCCGAGAAGAAAATCTTAAGGAAGACAGTGCTACTTTCCAGTACACTGTTCCTTCGGTTTCTTCCAGAGATAGCGTTGGCGCTGCTGTAGAGAGTGCCATCGCGGATGCAGACCGGGATCATTTGCCTGTAATTTGTTGTGGTTCCCTTTCCTTTATCGGAGATGTAATCAGGGACTTTGAAAGGATTAGTTATTAATGGATATGAAGAGAATGGAAGCTATTCTGAATCACAAGCTCTTTCAGGATACGCTTCATCAAATAGAAGAGAAGGAAGTTCATCGTGAGTTTTGCAGACATGGTATGCCTCATTTGCTGGACACAGCCAGGATTGCTTATATCACATGCCTGGAAAATGGACTGCCCTTGGAAAAGGACATTGTTTATGCCACGGCTCTTCTTCATGATCTGGGGCGGGCGTGTCAGGATGAAGAAGGCTATGACCATCGATTGGGAGGACTTCCTATTATTGAAGAAATTTTGAAGGATTCCGGATTTGATGACAGTGAAATCCGGGAGATTAAGAAGGCTGTGGCTTCCCATGGTCAGAAACCACAGGATTCGGACCAGTCCCTTTCTGCCGTTCTCTATCGGGCGGATAAACAATCAAGAAATTGCTTTTGGTGTCCAGCGGCATTACAATGCTACTGGCCAGAGAATCAAAGAAATATGTCAATAAAATCGTAAAGGTGAAGACTATGGATCAGATTATCATTCGTAACTTAAAAGTGTTTGCTCATCATGGCGTTCTTGCAGAAGAAAAGAAGAATGGACAGGACTTTTTTGTGAACGCTATTTTAGAAATGGATTTAAGAAAAGCTGCTCTGGATGATAATTTAAATGAGTCAGTGAATTATGATGAAGCGTCTCATTTAATCGTGAATTCTATGCAGGAGGAAACCTTCGATACCATTGAAGCCGCTGCAGAAACTACGGCGAGACATTTGCTTCTGGAATATCCAGTATTAAAGAATGTAACCATTCAAATTGGTAAGCCACACGCACCAATTCAGTTAGATTTTGATACAGTGCTTGTAAAGCTTAAGAGAGGATGGCACACAGCTTTCCTTGGCATTGGTTCCAATATGGGAGACAGAAAGCATTTCCTGCAATATGCAGTGGACCAGCTTGGCGCGGATGAATCCATTCGTGTGGAAAAGGTTTCTACCTTTGTGAATACAGAACCTTATGGACCTGTGGAACAGGATGACTTTTTAAATGGTGTACTTGAAGTGTCCACCTTACTGACGCCTCACGAACTTCTTTCCGTGGCAAATGATATTGAGAAAGAAGCGGGAAGAGAGAGAAAGGTTCATTGGGGACCAAGAACTTTAGATATTGATATTCTTTTTTATGATGACTGGATTGTATCGGATGAAAGACTTCGTATTCCACATCCAGAAATTGCTAAGAGAACTTTTGTGCTGGAACCTATGTGCGAAATCGCACCTTACTATAGGCATCCAATTCAGCAGAAGACTGTATCGGAATTACTGGATCATCTGGGCCGCCATGCAACAGAGAGAGAAGATATCGAATTAAATTATGAAGAAGTTCCTTCATTAGATATGGAAGATGCTACAGTTGTTTATGCCGGTGTTCCTGGAGCTTATGCTGAGGAAGCAGCCAATCGTTACTTTGGTAAGCAGGTGCAGTATTGTAATGTAAAAACATTCGCCGATGTGGTAAATGAAGTGGCTGCGGGAAAGGCTGACTTCGGTGTTATTCCAATCGAAAATTCCAGCGCTGGCTTTGTGGCTGGTAATTATGACATCATCCGAGAGGGTGGTATCAGTATTATCGCTGAAGTAGTTGTGGATATTCACCACGCCCTTCTGGGACTTCCGGATTCCAGCCTTACAGATATTAAAAAGGTATATTCTCATCCACAGGGTATTATGCAGTGCAGAGAATTTATTGAGGAACATGACTATACAGCGGAGAGTGTAACTAATACAGCTCTTGCAGCCAAGAAGGTTCGTGATAAGGGAGATCCTACAGCGGCAGCCATTGCCAGTGAGCGTGCCGGTAAGCTTTACGACCTGAAGGTGCTGAAGAAGCATATTAACTTCCAGAATGACAACTCTACAAAGTTTGTAGTTGTGGTAAAGAACAGAATTTGTCTTTCAGATGCAACCAATATTAGTATTTGCTTTACAACCAAGCATAAGGTTGGTGCCCTTTATGATATTATGGGCATTTTCTTCCACAACCGCCTGAACATGACATCCATCGAATCCCGCCCATCCCTGAAGCACAAGTGGGAATACATGTTCTATGTGGATTTCGAGGGTAAGCTTACAGACCGAAATGTGCAGAAGGCCCTGGGAGAGATTAATGCCAACAGTGATGAATTGCTTGTATTGGGAACTTATTAAGACATATATAAGTATATAAATAATCCTGGCAAATGAACTGTTCATGGAAATATGTGCGCAGTCCATTTGCCAGAATAAAGATAGATAGGGCTTTTCTGGGAAAATAAATAGAATTTCTCTGTTGACAAAAGACTTTGTGTAATGTATTATGTCTATCGTTGTGTAGCAAGTAGAGTATCCACTCTCACCTTGAGTTGCAGATGGCGACCGGGTTCATAGTTGATAGACACACTATTTTTGTGTGCTTCTTCTTTGTGGATACCTGTCTTTGCGGACAGGTTTTTTTAATGTGTAGGAGGATAAGACAATAGAGTACATTACAAATGACAGAATCAGAGCAAAGGAAGTAAGAGTTATTGGTTCAAAAGGTAATCAGCTTGGAGTAATGTCCCTTCAGGAAGCGCGTGATGCTGCCGAGAAGGAAGGCGTTGATCTTGTATTGGTTTCACCTAATGCGAAACCTCCAGTATGCAGAATCGTCGATTATGGAAAATTCCGTTATGAGCAGATCAAAAAGGAAAAGGAATCGAAGAAGAAGCAGAAAGTGGTTGAAATTAAGGAAGTTAGAATTTCACCAAACATTGACGAGAATGATTTAGCAACTAAGATAAATCAGGCAAGAAAGTTCCTTGAAAAAGGCAATCGAGTTAAGGTAACACTCCGTTTCCGCGGAAGAGAACTTGCTTACGTAAAGCAGAGCAAACCAATTCTTGATGCATTCGCAGAGAAACTTTCCGACGTGTCGACTGTAGATAAGGCGGCAAAATTTGAAGGCAGAAGCATGTTCATGTTTCTTGCTGCAAAGAAATAGGTTCACAATTTAAGGAGGACAAAGAAATGCCAAAGTTAAAGACAAAAAGAGCAGCTGCAAAGCGCTTCAGAGTTACAGGTACAGGTAAGTTAAAGAGAAATAAGGCTTACAAGAGCCATATCCTTACTAAGAAGACAACAAAGCGTAAGAGAAATCTTCGTAAGGCAGCTATGACAGATAAGACAAACGTTAAGAACATGAAGAAGATCTTACCTTATCTGTAAGGTGCTGTAGATACATATTCGATTAGGAGGATAATATAATGGCAAGAATTAAAGGTGGCGTAGGTGCCAAGAAGAGACATAATAGAACATTAAAGGCTGCAAAGGGTTATGTAGGCGCTCGTTCTAAGCAGTACAGAGTTGCTAAGCAGTCAGTTATGCGTGCTGAAAACACAGCATTCGCAGGACGTAAGGAAAAGAAGAGAGACTTCCGCAAGCTTTGGATCGCTCGTATCAATGCTGCAGCTCGTCTTAACGACATCTCTTACAGCCAGCTTATGCATGGTCTTAAGGTTGCTGGTATTGACATCAACCGTAAGATGCTTTCTGAAATCGCTATCAGCGATCCAGAAGGATTCACAAAGCTTGTTGAAATAGCAAAGGCTGCTATCAACTAGTATCAATTATCTGTCTTTTTACTAGAGTAATTGTTTGATTTGAAGCATATTTTTCGGGTGTTTTCGCACCCGAAAATGACTTCAAATAAAAATAAGTAAAAAGTCAAAAACTTTGTTGACAAAGATGCGACATCGTGATAATATATGTTTCGTTGCGAACAACAAAAGGCGACAAACTTAATAAATACGCGGGAGTGCTGGAATTGGCAGACAGGCTAGACTAAGGATCTAGTGATGGAAACGTCGTGTGGGTTCAAGTCCCATCTCCCGCACTAAGGCTTTGCAGAAATGCAAAGCCTTTTTGCTTTTTATGGGAGACCTTGTAATAAAGCTTTACATTTTGAAGTGACTGTTTTTTGATATTTTGATAGCTCAGGGCTTTCAGTTTATTATATGTAAAGCTTCTTCCTTCATCTTGCTTTTTTAGGGTTTGAATGGTAACATTACACGGAAATTTTGAGAGAGTGAAAGGACAGTTCTGATGAGTAGTAAAGAACAAATCTATGATAGATATAGAAGTAATAGAACTCAGGATATTGTAAATCTTGTGTTCCTTTTTTATATGAGTGTCGTATTCCCTATTTATATGCATGATATGTATTTCGACATTACTTTGACCAGAGCCACCGTTTTTGCGGATGGCGTTATTTTTTATCTAATCCTTATGGCTTCTGCAATTGCCTTAGAGGTATTTATGCTTAGCTATTACAGAGTACCTGGTCCATATTTCTATAAAGACAGTAAGGTAATTGCTATGCCGGAAGTATGGATGCTTTTATTTTTGACTGCCAATTTTGCGGCATTCTGCATGGCTCCAGACAAAACACCTGCATGGACTGGTCAGGCAGGACGTAGAATGGGACTTTCCATTATCCTCTGCTTAGCTCTTATGTTTATTGTGCTGGCTAGGGATTGCGTGGTAAATGCATTTGTCTACCTTTGTGTATGTTTTTCTTCTACTGTAAGTGCAACCATTGCTATTCTTCAGCATTTTGGATTTGATCCATTCTCATTAAGAGAGCGTGTAGTTGTAAAGCAGAAGCAGATGTTTATTTCTACATTTGGTAATATCAACACCTATTCCTCATTTATAGCAATAGTACTTCCAATCTTTGTGGCGGTATTTATTTTCTCAAAGAAATTATGGGAGAGAATAGTAGCGGCCTTTATGATTATGCTCCTTGGTGCAGCAATCATTCCTGGTAAGAGTGATAATGTATATCTTGGACTTCTTCTGGGCTTCGTAATTCTGTTTTATCTGGCTGTTTGGAATAAGAAAGTATTCGAGTATTTCTTTGGAATTATGCTGATGGCAGCAGGACTTTTTGTATTGGCTATTTTTAATGATATATATTCAGGAAGTCAGAAACATATCAATGGTATTGCCAGAGGTGTTGAGAGCCCAACCGTTATGGGAGCGTTTGTGATTCTGATGTTCATTCTTTCAGCAATCTTCTTTATCTTTAGAAAGATTTCACTGAAGAATTACGAAAAGGTTCAGTCAAAGCAGTTTCTGATTGGACTTACTATCTTCCTTATTATTATGTCTGTTGGTGTAATGATCTGGGGTAGCAGAAGTAAGTATGCGATTTTCCACTTCAATGATAAGTGGGGCACATATCGTGGCTATATTTGGAGAAGAGGATTTGATCTATTCCTTAATGGAACTCCATTACAAAAGATATTTGGTTATGGTAATGAAACCATTGGTTCGTTAATGAAGAACAATTACTATAATGAAATGGTTTCGATTACAGGTAAGAAATATGACAACTGTCATAATGAATATCTGCAGTATCTGGTTACAACGGGACTCTTTGGAGCAATTTCCTATATTGGTCTCTTCTTTTCATCTATGATTTATATGATTAAGAGAGCTAAGGGAGATGCAGTTGTAATTGCTTGCCTTGCCAGTGCAGCAGCCTATGCGGGACAGGCTCTTGTAAACCTGAATCAGCCAATTACTTCACCTTTCTACTTCGTGATTCTTGCTGCTGGTATCGGATTTATAAGATATCGTGATCAGGGCTTTGGCATTTACAATAAATAATGCTATAATTCCTCATTGGTAAAAGAGAAAGTTCATTTGCCATGTTCATGATATAAAAATATTATTATGTTATGATGATTCTAAGAGAATATATTGTTGAAGGAGAATACGATGGGCGTTTATGAAGAATTAATTGCAAGAGGACTGATTGCACAGACAACAGATGAAGCAGAAATCCGTGAACTGGTTAATGCGGGTAAGGCTACATTCTATATTGGTTTTGATCCAACTGCGGATTCTCTGCATGTAGGTCACTTCATGGCACTTTGCCTGATGAAGCGTCTGCAGATGGCAGGAAATAAGCCTATCGCTCTTGTTGGTGGTGGTACTGGTATGATCGGTGATCCATCAGGACGTTCAGATATGCGTAAGATGATGACAATCGAACAGATTGATCATAACTGTGAGTGCTTTAAGAAGCAGATGAGCCGTTTCATTGAATTTGGTGAAGGCAAGGCTATGATGGTTAATAATGCTGACTGGCTTAGAAACCTGAACTTCCTTGATTTCATGCGTGAGATTGGGCCATGTTTCTCAGTAAATGACATGCTCCGTGCAAGATGTTATGTTAACCGTCTTGAACAGGGTCTTTCATTCCTTGAGTTCTCATATATGTTAATGCAGGGCTACGATTTCTATAAGCTCTACACAGACTATGGTTGTAATATGGAATTTGGTGGTGATGACCAGTGGTCAAATATGCTTGCTGGTACAGAACTGATTCGTAAAAAACTTGGTAAGAATGCATATGCCATGACGATCAACCTTCTTACAAACTCTGAAGGTAAGAAGATGGGTAAGACAGTTGGTGGTGCTGTTTGGCTTGATCCTGCGAAGACTTCTCCTTACGAGTTCTACCAGTACTGGAGAAATGTTGGCGACCAGGATGTTATTAAGTGTCTCAAGATGCTTACTTTCCTTCCACTTGAAGAAATTGCTGAAATGGAAAAGTGGGAAGGCGCTGAACTTAACAAGGCAAAGGAAAAGTTAGCTTACGAGCTTACTGCTCTTGTGCATGGTGAAGAAGAGGCTACTAAGGCTGATGTTGCTGCAAAGGCAATATTCGTTTCTGGTACAACAGAGAATATGCCAGAATCTGAAATCACAGCAGAGGACTTTGTTGATGGTTCCATCGAACTGACATCTCTTCTTGTTAAGGCTGGACTTGTTAAATCTAAGACAGAAGGTAGACGTGCTGTTGAGCAGGGCGGTGTTTCTGTTAATGGTGAGAAAATTACAGATGTTAAGTACACACTTACTGAAGCTGATTTTGCAGAGGAATTAATTCTGAAGCGAGGTAAGAAGAATTTCCGCAAGATTATTCTTAAATAATCTTATTTGCGGAAGGTATGCAAATGAATGGTGATGCGGCGCAAGTTGCATCACCTTTTTATGGAAGCTAAGGGTATGATATTTTAATTATTCGGGGGAGAATATGGTTTTAGGTATTGTGCTTGCGGTTCTGTCAGCTGGGGTGCTGGTATGGATTCTTATTAGAATGTTGAAACAAGACAAGAATGCTGCTTTAACAGCAGAGGAATATCTAAGAAATCAAACTGCGGAATCTCCAATTCCTGTCGTTCGTAAAGATGAAGATACGGATGAATTAAGGAATGCCGAAGAGCAATCTGTGGCACCATTCCAGAAAATGGTTTCCAGCTTTGTGTCTTCTGATCGTGATTCCAACAGTGAACCGGTGGAGTTGAAATCTTTACAGTTATACAATCGTGAAGGTGGTTTTTATATCCTGGCGGTTGATCCGAAAATCAGTGAAACTGCAAAACTGAAAGTGTTTGCAAATCGTATGGGAGCCAATCTCACAGAGTGTCAGAGTGGTCCGGCATGTCTGGAAGAGTGCTCTAAAAATATGTACGATTTAATTATCGTTGCGGCTACCATGCCTTGGATGGATGGTGCCCAGACTTTGCACAATCTGCAGAAGAGTGAAAACTCTAAATGTAAAGATGCAAAGGTTTATGTATTAGTTGAAGAGAACAAGAATCATCCAGATTCTTATTATTATGATGAAGGTTTCGATGGAATTATTCGTAAACCTGTTGAGGAAGTCGTAATGGAGGACACAGTTATGGAACTGGCTCCAAAACGTATGCTGACACAGGCGCAGTACATTTACGAAGACATACGAAACATGGCTGGGCATGCACGCACGCTGCAAGAGTCACACATTCGTTTTTCTGCGGCCCTTTCTCATAATGCCAACGACCTGACTATTTTAAAGAAGGCCGCTGAACGTTTCTGTTCTTTATATAATGAGCAAAGCGAAGATATGGCTGACGCTCTTTATTCTGCAAATGCAAGTGTCTATATGGAAATGGCAAGAACTCTTCGAGATCTGTCAGCAAATCTGGGCGCAGCTCATTTGTCAGATGTATTTGATGACCATGTAAACATGGCAAAGGATGAATCTCTGGAAGTTGCAGAAAGCAAATGGATTGCGCTAAGGGGTGAATGGGCAGAAGTTGTTTCTGGACTTGCGGACTGGCTGGGTATGAAAGATATTGACGTATCTTCCTCTGATATTATTTCTCCTCAGTCCAATTCCATTACACTCTCTAAAAATGATATACGTGAGAGAGTGCAGGAGATTTTATCTTACGTGGAGAAGGAAGAGCAGGATATTGCTTTGGAAAAACTTAATAAAATTGGGGAATATGTACTTGATGAAGATGTCCGACTGAAGTTCAATCAGACGGCAAAGGCTTTTGAAAAAGGCAGCATTAACACGGCTGTTAACATATTAAAAACATTCTAACATCAAAGGAAGGATAAACGAATGAAGGCATTTCTAATTCTAGAAGACGGCAGCGTTTACGAAGGCAAGTCCATCGGCGCTACAAATGAAGTTATCAGCGAAATTGTTTTCAATACCTCAATGTGGGGGTATGAAGAAGTTCTGACTGATCCATCGTATGCTGGACAAGCAGTATGTATGACATATCCATTGATTGGTAACTACGGTGTCAACCAGGAGGATATGGAAGCAGATAGATCTTTTGTATCAGGATTTATCGTTAGAGAACTTGCATCTCTTCCAAGTAACTTCCGCTGTGAAGGAAGCCTTGAGAAATTCCTCATTGAACAGAATATTCCAGGTATTGCTGGTGTAGATACCAGAGCTCTTACAAAGAAACTTCGTACCGCAGGTACTATGCGTGGCATGATCACAACAGATGAAAACTATGATTTAAAGCGTGTGCTTGAAAAGATTCGTTGTTGGAAGATGGGTCATGTTGTTCTTGATGTTACTTGCAAGGAAAAGAAGACTTATCCAGGTGCAGTTGGCGGATGTGGCTATAAGGTAGCTCTCGTTGACCTGGGTGTTAAGAAGGCTATTATTAAGAATCTTACTAAGCGTGGCTGCACAGTCACAGTGTATCCTGCAGAAACAAGCGCTGAAGAAATCATCGCTGACGCTCCAGATGGAATCATGCTTTCCAATGGTCCTGGAGATCCAAAGGATAATAAGAAGACAATCATTGAAATTCAGAAATTATTCCAGACAAAAATTCCTATTTTTGCAATCTGTCTTGGCCATCAGTTACTTGCTCTGGCAAATGGTGCAGATACTAAAAAGATGAAGTATGGTCACCGTGGTGCTAACCACCCTGTTAAGGATTTAAAAACAGGCAAGGTATACATCTCTGTACAGAACCATGGTTATATGGTACGTGAAGATACAATCGATCGTGATATTGCTGAAGTATCCTTCCGCAATGTTAATGATGGAACGGTTGAGGGCGTACACTACCTTGGAAAGAATGTTCAGACAGTTCAGTTCCATCCAGAAGCTTCTGCAGGTCCAAAGGATACCGAGTTCTTATTTGACCAGTTTATTAATATGATGGAGGTTGCAAAATAATGCCAAAGAATTCAAACATTAAAAAAGTAGTAGTCATCGGTTCTGGCCCAATCGTAATTGGACAGGCAGCTGAATTCGATTATGCTGGTACACAGGCATGTAGATCTCTTGAAGAAGAGGGCATTGAAGTTGTACTCATCAATTCAAATCCTGCCACAATCATGACAGATAAGGATATTGCCGATAAGGTTTATATCGAACCTCTTACAGTAGATGTTGTTAAGCATGTAATCAAGAAAGAAAGACCAGATTCAGTACTTCCAACACTGGGTGGTCAGGCTGCTCTGAATATCGCTATGGAACTGGAAGAGTCTGGTTTCCTTAAGGCACACAATGTTCGTCTGCTTGGTACAAGTGCAAACTCTATTAAGAAGGCAGAAGACCGTCTTGAATTCAAGAAGACAATGGAAAAAATCCATCAGCCAGTTGCACCTTCACAGGTCGTAACAAGCATTAAGGATGGTCTTGATTTCGTTCAGGTTATTGGATATCCAGTTGTTCTTCGTCCTGCATACACACTGGGTGGTTCCGGTGGTGGTATTGCTAAGAATGAAGAAGAATTCGTAGAAATCCTGGAAAATGGACTGCGCCTTTCTCGTGTAGGCCAGGTACTTGTTGAAAGAAGTATTGCTGGTTGGAAGGAAGTAGAATACGAAGTAATGCGCGATGCAAATGATACTTGTATCACAGTTTGTAACATGGAAAATCTGGATCCTGTAGGTGTTCATACTGGTGACTCCATCGTAGTTGCACCATCACAGACACTGACAGATCGTGATCATCAGATGCTTCGTACTGCAGCTCTGTCTATTATTTCTGAGCTGGATATCAGAGGTGGTTGTAACGTACAGTTTGCTCTGAATCCAAACTCATTTGAATA
Source organism: uncultured Lachnospiraceae bacterium (assembly GCA_900314445.1). GTDB lineage: Bacteria > Bacillota > Clostridia > Lachnospirales > Lachnospiraceae > Eubacterium_Q. The sequence goes on from OMVA01000103.1 coordinate 59,625, forward strand.
CTGTGTAATCGAAGTAAATCCTCGTGTAAGCCGTTCATCAGCTCTTGCTTCTAAGGCAACTGGTTACCCAATTGCTAAGGTTTCAGCTAAGATTGCTCTGGGCTATAACCTGGATGAAATTCCAAATGCTATTACAAAGAAGACATTTGCTTCTTTCGAACCTACACTGGATTACTGTGTAGTTAAGATTCCAAGACTTCCATTTGATAAGTTCATTACAGCTTCTCATAAGCTGACAACACAGATGAAGGCTACTGGTGAAGTAATGAGTATCTGCACAAACTTCGAAGGCGCACTTATGAAGGCTCTTCGTTCACTGGAGCAGCATGTGGATTCTCTTCAGTATGCAGGTATTCCTGAACTTTCTGATGATGAAATCAGAAAAGAACTTCACAATGTTGATGACCGTCGTATCTTCGTAGTAGCTGAGGCTCTGAGAAGAAACGTATCCATGGAAGAAATTCATGACGATACACAGATTGATATGTGGTTCCTGAATAAGATCAACAATATCGTAGTTATGGAAAAGGCTATTGCAGAAGCTCCTGTTATGACAAAGGAACTTATGCAGGATGCTAAGAGAATGGAATTCCCTGATACAGTTATCGCCAGACTTCGTGGCCAGAAGGAAGAGGAAGTACGTAACCTTCGTTACGAAATGGGAATTACAGCTCATTATAAGATCGTTGATACATGTGCAGCTGAGTTTGATGCAGAAACACCATACTTCTACAGCACATATGAAAGTGCAGAATCAGAGGATGCTTCTTCCACAGATAAGAAGAAGGTTATGGTTCTTGGTTCTGGTCCTATCCGTATCGGACAGGGTATCGAGTTCGATTATTGTTCTGTTCATTCTACATGGATGTTCAAGAAGAAGGGCTACGAAACAATCATCGTAAACAATAACCCTGAAACAGTAAGTACTGACTTTGATATTGCAGATAAGCTTTACTTCGAACCTCTGACAGCTGAAGATGTACAGTCTATCGTTAATCTGGAAAAGCCAGATGGAGCTGTTGTACAGTTCGGTGGCCAGACAGCAATTAAGCTGACAGAAGACCTGATTCGCATGGGCGTGCCAATTCTTGGTACAAGCGGCGAAAATGTAGATGCTGCAGAAGACCGTGAAATCTTCGACGAAATCCTGCAGACAAACAATATTCCACGTGCAGCTGGTAAGACCGTATTCACACGTGAGGAAGCTGTTACTGTTGCAAATGAGATTGGCTACCCAGTTCTGATTCGTCCATCCTATGTTCTTGGTGGACAGGGTATGAGAATTGCTGTATCTGATAAGGATATCATTGAATTCATGGATATCATTAATCAGCATGTACAGAAGCATCCAGTACTGATTGATAAGTATCTGATGGGTAAGGAAATCGAAGTTGATGCTGTATGTGATGGAGAGAATATCGTAATCCCAGGTATCATGGAACATATTGAAAGAGCTGGTATCCACTCTGGAGATAGTATTTCTGTATATCCTGCACAGGATCTTTCAGATCGCATCAAGAGAGTGATTGTAGATTACACACGTAAGCTGGCTATGAGCCTGCATGTAATCGGTTTGATTAACATTCAGTACATTCTCTACCGTGATGAAATTTATGTAATTGAAGCAAATCCACGTTCAAGCCGTACTGTTCCATATATCAGTAAGGTTACAGGTATTCCAATTGTAGATCTTGCTACTCGTGCAATTCTTGGTGAAAAGCTTACCGATATGGGATATGAGCCTGGACTTCAGCCAGAAGCATCTCACTTTGCTATTAAGATGCCTGTATTCTCATTTGAGAAGATTAGAGGCGCTGATATTTCACTGGGACCAGAAATGAAGTCTACTGGTGAATGCCTTGGTATTTCAGAAGACTACAATGAAGCACTTTATAAGGCTTTCCTTGGAGCAGGTGTCAATGTATCTAAGTACCATAAGATGATCATGACTGTTCGTGATTCAGATAAGCTGGAAGCAGTAGAAGTTGCTAAGCGTTTCGTTGAACTGGGCTACCAGATCTTTACTACAGATGGAACTTGCCGTGCCTTTGCAGAACATGGCGTAAAGACAACATCAATTCATAAGATTGAAGAGCCTTCACCAAACCTTCTGGACCTTGTACTTGGCCACGAAATCGATCTGATTATCGATATTCCAATGCCAGGTGTTCAGCATTCAAAGGATGGTTTCCTGATTCGTCGTCATGCCATCGAAACAGGCGTTACTGTTCTTACTTCACTGGATACAGCCAATGCACTTCTGAATTCTCTGGAATCTAGTGAACCAAATGATCTGTCACTGGTTGATATTGCTGATATTCCTGATCTTGTAGAACAGAAATAATAGTAATCAGTAAATAAAATGAAATAATATAGCCTTCGGGAATGCTGGGGATTGCCCCTTGCAAACCTGAAGGCTTTTTCTTTGACTAGTGGGCTTTTACAAGTTTTGCCTCAGCCTTTCCTTTTTCTCTGGATTGATAAACGGACATTTGTGACCTGCGGATTCGACTTAATCTTTTTCTTTCTTCCTTCTTTTCTATGCGTTCCTTTTGAATGGCTCCTGTGGCCAGATTGTATTTAAAGGCTCTCTGTTCCTCGAGAAATTCAACTGGCATACAATCTGAAACGTATTGAAGTAAATCTACATCGTAGATGTTGGACAGGATTGCTAGGTGTTCTGGTGCAGGATGGCAACGTCCTGTTTCCAGATTGCTGTAATCTTGTCTACTGATATGAAGTACTGAAGCAACCTCCCCCTGTGTTATTCCCCTGCTAGTTCGAACCTGGCGAAGCAAATCGCCCCAGAATATTTTAGTGCTCATAAGATAACCTCCCCTTATAAATATTTTTGCTTGTCAGGAACGAAGAATATGCTAACATGACTCTTTTTTTCAGGGGGGAGAATTCTTCGAAAAGCACCCTGGCATCGCTGAATTGCTAAAAAGTGCTGAATATGATACTTTCGATACAGACTTTTATGCTAAGAATCTGCGCACACTACCTTTGTTTGGCCGGGTGTGTTATAGTAGAAGCATTGTATTTTTTATGGAGGGCAATATGAGTAAAGCTGATGAACTTTATATTCAGATGTGTAAAGATATCCTGGAAAATGGAATCGATACAAAGGGAGAGAAGGTTCGCCCGAAGTGGGAAGATGGCACATCTGCTTATACAATAAAAAAATTTGGTGTGGTAAATCGTTATGATTTGAGCAAGGAGTTCCCTGCTATCACACTTAGAAAGACATATATTAAATCTGCAATTGATGAGATTCTCTGGATCTGGCAGAAAAAGTCTAATAACATTAAGGATCTGAAGAGCCACATCTGGGATGAATGGGCTGACGAAGATGGCTCCATTGGTAAGGCTTATGGCTATCAGCTTGGCGTGAAACATCAGTACAAGGAAGGAGAGTTTGATCAGGTAGACCGTGTTCTCTACGATTTGAAAAACAATCCTTATAGTCGTCGTATCATGACAAATATCTATGTGCATCAGGATCTTCACGAGATGAATCTTTATCCTTGTGCCTATTCCATGACATTCAATGTTACAGGAAATAAGCTGAATGCAATCCTTAACCAGCGCTCTCAGGATGTACTGGCAGCTGGTAACTGGAATGTGGTTCAGTATTCGGCTCTTCTTATGATGATTGCTCAGGCAACAGGCTTTGAAGCTGGAGAACTGGTACACGTTATTGCAGATGCACATATCTACGACCGTCACGTTCCAATTATTAAGGAGCTGATTGAAAGACCAACTTTCCCTGCACCAAAGGTAACTTTAAATCCGGATGTAAAAGACTTCTACAAGTTTACTGTAGATGATTTCAAAATCGAGGATTATGAGGCAGGACCACAGGTTAAGGATATTCCGATTGCAATCTAGGCAAATGGGATTTGCGCGAGCAGTTCATTTGCATGAAATTATTAAATGGGTGGTGAATAAATATGAAACTGATTGCTGCTGTTGATCAGAACTGGGCTATTGGAAATAGAGATGATCTTCTTGTACATATTCCAGAAGACCAGAAGAATTTTAGAAGAATCACAACAGGAAATGTTGTGGTGCTTGGACGTAAGACATTATCTGGATTTCCTGGTGGTCGTCCTTTAAAGGATCGTTTAAATGTTATTTTGACAAAGAATCCTGACTTTGAAGCTGGGGATGCTGTGATTGTTCGATCCCAGGAAGAACTGTTTGAACAGTTAAAGAAGTATCCAAGTAATGAGGTTTATGTCATCGGTGGCGGTACTCTTTATAAGATGCTGGAACCATATTGCGATGAGGCAATCATTACGAAGATTGACTATTCTTATCAGGCGGATACATATTTCCCTAACCTTGATGAGAAGGAAAATTGGGAGCTTGTAGAAGAGGGAGAAGAACAGACATACTTCGATTTGATTTATCATTTTGATACTTATCGTAATAAAACTCCAAAGGAAATTTGACCGAAAATCAAAGTCCTATAATTATTGAACAAATTTACGGAAAATACCCCCTGGATTTGTACGAATTGCACAAAAAAGAATTGATTTCTTTATTGTACATGCTATAATGTACTAGTGTAATTATACAGATTGGGGGGTATTTTTATGGCAGAAAATATGATGCTGACGACAGGGTCTGGCTTTGAGGGATATACGATTACCGAATATCTGGGGATTGTATCCAGCCAGGCTATTTTAGGTTCTAATTTCCTGAAGGGTCTTGCAGCAAACGTTGCGGATGTATCTGAAAAAGATACCGCGAAGATTGAAGAGTGCCGTGAAACAGCAGAGCAGCGCTTGATTAAAGTTGCTAAAAAGAAAGGGGCTCAGGCTATTATTGGTGTTCATATGCACTATGCTCCATTCGAAGCTGGTTCTTTCGGTATTATCTGCAGTGGTACTGCTGTAAAACTTGAAAAAAATGTTGTAATTGATGATTCCGTTCATAAGGATTTGCTGGTAACAAACTACTATACACGTCTTGTTCCCAGAGCGGTGAAGGTGATTCTTGATGGTGATTCAACCAAGCTGGATATGAAGATTCAGTGCTTCAACTACAACAACGAAGATATTGAAGCTGTAAGAGCTGATATTGAATTTACAAACCTTTATGATGAGCATTTGGTAATTCGAAATGTTGATTTTGTATTCTCTAAGAATAATAATCTTCAGCAGATTGAATCGGATTATATCCATAGTCAGTTATCTCCAAATGACATTCAACTCCTTAAGGACGCGAAGGTTATTTTGAATAGATACGTTACACCTAGTGGAATTTATGCTTGCAATGATTCTCCAATCAATGTAAGTATGAGCATCCATCGACTGGAAACTTTGAAACTGAAGCGTGGTATTGATGCAGTTGAAAAGTATAGAACAGATGGAATGATTTGGACTTGTAACTGCGGACATGTTAATGAAGCAGGATCAGAAGAGTGCGTAGTCTGCCATAGAAAGCAGAAGGATATGAAGGTTAAGACAACTTTCAACTACGAAGAAATGATCGACAAGATGAAGGAAAAAGAATATGTCATCGAAATCAAGGATGTTCTTATGGAATACATCAAGGATATCGATGCAAAATATCGTTTAAAGCTTCTTGAAATTATGGAGTCTGGTCTTCAGTATGAGAAGACAAGAGGCAATATGAAAGAGTCTGTAATTGAGAAGGTTGAAAAGGTATTTGAAGAGGATGTAGAGCAGATGTAGCCTGGGCTGTGACACCTTTACTTCCTTGCGTGTGGCAATTTTACGTGATAAAATTTACTGAGTTGTTTGGGGGACAGAATGCTCCTGGCATCTAATAATTTTGGCTTCTGAGGTGGAGAGTTTTGGGTTCTGGATTAAGTATGACAAGCGTGAATAAAATAAAGGAGTTAGCGGCTAGAAGGGAATACGAATCGGCTGTTGATATTCTTGATTCACAGGATCTTGAAAAATCTTTGAATCCGCAGTTTATCTCTACATGCGGTGACATTTACGAACATGTTGGCCGTTCAAGAGAAGCACGTCATTTGCAGGTTAAGGCACATTCTATGGCGCCTGAATCCAGCCACATCATTTTTAAATTGATTGAAATGTATCTGCGCCGAGGATATTTTTCTCTGGCTGAAACATATTACAATCAATATCTTGATAATTCTGTCGGTAGTCCTGAAGAAGCTCTGGCTGTTAAATACTTAATGGCTAAATCAAAGGGTCAGGAATTAGACGAACTTTATGATATCTTATATCCAAAATTTAGAGATGATATGTATGAACGCTGGAGCTTTGAACTGTTCTTAGTTTCCTCCATGCTTTCAAAACCAGATCTTGAAATGTTTGCTGCTGATTACAGAGCAACCTTTAAAGATAGTCCGAATTCTGATTTAGTAAAACAGGTCTATGAAGGGCAGATTAAACCGGAAGATGTTTTTGAAGAATTCAGAGATCAGGAAAGTCCAGATGATGATCCTGATGAAGAAGATATTCGAAAATTTGAAATTGAGCAATTAAAGCAAGATGAAAAGAGACTTCATCCAGAGGCTGAAGAAGCTGTTATTACAGAAATCATGCCAGATAAAGAATCTGATGAAAATAATATCGTTAAGAATATTTTTAAGAAAAAATATAAAAATAGTCTTGAGGAAGAAGCTGATTCCGAAGAAGTTAGTGATGAGGAATTAGAAGAAAAACTGGATGAGGGACAGGACAATGTAACCAAGGGCCTGAAATCCTTTATTCGAAACACATTCTTAAAGAAGAAAGTTAATGCCGATGAATCAGAGTCAGCTGAGGATTCGGATGAAACTAAGGATGAAGAGGATGCGGATGAAGCAAAGGCAGATGATGCAAAGACCGACGATGAAAAGTCTGGTGAGGACAGTGCGGATGCTGTAGATTCTTCATCAAAGGATGAAACAGAGCCTTCTGAGAATTCCTGTACAGAGAAACCAGAAGCAAAAGAAGAAATGAGTCCAAGCCAGGCGGATGATGAATCAGAAGAGCCTGAGGAGGAAAAAGCAAATTCTGATGAAGAGGACAAGGATTCTGAAGAATCCAAGGCGTCAGTATTAAAACGCTTTGGCAGAATGGTCATCAAGGAAGCAAAAGACACTCTGGAAAATCAAAAGGCTGATACAGAACCACAGGTCGATCTGAATGAACAGAGTATTCTTTCCTTTGTATTTGATGATGGTTTTGCACCAGAATCTGATACCATTTCAGATCTTGCAGAGGATGAGTCATCTGAAGAATTTGTAAATCCATTCGATGAAATAGAGCAATTAAGACAAGCAGCTGAACGTCAAAAACGTGAAGAGCAGTTTGAGGAAGAAGCTGCTGAAGAAGTAAGGGAAGAGCCTGTTGAAGAGACGGTTGAAGATGTTGCTGAAGAAGTAAGGGAAGAGCCTGTTGAAGAGACGGTTGAAGAGGTTGCTGATGAAGTAGCAGAAGAACCTGTTGAAGAGACGGTTGAAGAAACTGCTGAAGAAGTAAGGGAAGAGCCTGTTGAAGAGACGGTTGAAGAAGTTGCTGA
>OMVA01000074.1 GCA_900314445.1 uncultured Lachnospiraceae bacterium
TGACATCTTGTTCTCTTTAAAATAAAGAAGCTGATTCAGAATATTGGAAAGAATAGAAAGAAACTCTCCCTTATAAAGCTGTTTTCTCAAAAACTGCTCAAAAGGAAGTGTGGCAGGAATCTTAAACTGCAAAGCACGAACCCCATCCACAGCAACAACCTGACAAGTAGTCAGATTGCCTACAAATTCATAATTGTACATAGTCATCTCATACTGATCGACTGGTACATCTTCTTCAAGTTTGAAATTCAGAGTAAACTCGTCGTAACTCTTATTCTCTCTTGTATCGTCCATTATGACACCCCCAAAGCCCCGTAAGTATTTACCCTTTCTGTTCGGACAGATTATTGATAAATATAACTAAATATTAGCATTATTTTTGTGCATTTTCAATATTTACCTAAATTTTTTTAACAATTTATACCCCACTTTTGCAATCCCCATGCAAATGAACTTGGCATAGTAAAATGGAGCTAAAAAAGCAGCCGGCAAGGAATACCGACTGCTTTCGTCAAATGGAATTTATGCGCATTCCATTTGCATGATTATTTATTTCTGTTAGCTCTCATTCTCATACGAGAATCAAGAATCTTCTTACGGATACGAAGGTTCTCTGGTGTGATTTCCAGAAGTTCGTCATTATTCAGGAAGTCCAGTGACTGCTCAAGAGACATGATCTTAGGTGGTACAAGACGAAGAGCTTCATCAGCACCTGAAGAACGTGTGTTTGAAAGATGCTTTGTCTTACATACGTTTACTTCGATATCTTCTGCCTTACCTGTTTCACCAACAACCATACCGCCGTATACATCAACACCAGCACCGATGAAGAGTGTTCCACGCTCCTGGGCGTTGAAAAGACCGTAAGTGATTGAAGTACCATTTTCGAAAGCAATAAGGGAACCATTAGAACGATAGTTCATATCTCCCTTATAGTTATCATAACCATCAAATACAGTATTGATGATACCATTGCCCTTTGTAGCTGTCATGAAAGGTCCACGGAAACCAATCAGTCCACGAGATGGAATTCTGAATTCCAGTCTTGTCATACCACTCTTTGCAGGTGCCATACCATTCAGTTCACCCTTACGTACGCTCATCATATTGATAACTGTACCTGAGAATTCTTCAGGAACGTCTACAACTGCCATTTCGAATGGTTCAAGCTTGTGGCCTCTCTCATCTTCCTTGTAGATAACCTCAGCCTTAGATACTGCGAATTCATATCCTTCACGACGCATATTTTCAATCAGAACGGAAAGGTGAAGCTCACCACGTCCTGAAACCTTGAAACGATCCATATCTTCTGTATCTTCTACACGAAGAGATACATCCGTATTTAATTCTCTATAGAGACGGTCTCTGATCTGACGAGAAGTAACATACTTACCTTCCTTACCAGCAAGTGGCGAATCATTAACCATGAAGTCCATAGAAATTGTTGGGTCAGAAATCTTCTGGAATTCGATTGCATTTGGAAGATCCAGTGAGCAAAGTGTATCACCAATCTTAAGATCAGCAATACCAGAGATTGCTACGATTTCACCAACCGTTGCTGTCTGCACATCTGTACGTGCAAGACCATTATATGTGTAAAGCTTTGTAACCTTAACTCGCTCTGAGCGATCTGGTTCATGGTGGTTAACGATTAAAGCATCCTGATTCAGCTTGATTGTACCGTTATCAATCTTGCCAACACCGATTCGGCCTGTGTATGCATCATAGTCGATTGTAGAAATCAGAACCTGAAGACCTGCATCTGGATCACCTTCTGGTGCAGGAATATTATCAATAATAGCCTGGAAAAGTGGAGACATATCTGTTCCTGGAACAGATGCATCTGTTGAACAGATACCATCTCTTGCTGATGCATAAACGAATGGGCAGTCAAGCTGCTCTTCAGAAGCATCCAGGTCAAGAAGAAGTTCAAGTGTTTCATCCACAACATCATCCGGTCTGGCATCTGGACGGTCAATCTTGTTTACGCAAACAACAACTGACAGATTCAGAGCAAGTGCCTTCTGCAGTACGAATCTTGTCTGAGGCATTGGGCCTTCGAAAGCATCAACTACAAGGATAACACCATTTACCATTTTCAGAACTCGCTCTACTTCACCACCAAAGTCAGCATGTCCTGGAGTATCAATGATATTGATTTTTACACCGTTATACATAACTGAAGTGTTCTTAGAAAGAATTGTAATGCCACGTTCTTTCTCGATGGCGTTAGAGTCCATTACACGTTCTTCTACTTCCTGATTCTCACGGAATACATTTGACTGATGCAGCATTGCGTCAACCAGTGTTGTCTTACCATGATCTACGTGTGCGATAATTGCGACATTACGAATGTCTTCTCTCTTCATAGTTAAACTCCTCAAAATAATAGCCAAACTAAATATTAAATATATATAAGGATATATAAAAATTAAAAACCGAAGGAAATACTAACAAAATGGTCTTTAATTGTCAATGAAACAAATGAATTGTGAGAGGCCTAATCCTCTGGAGGCAGATATCTCTGAGGCTCTGTCCTGGTGAGTTCATGTTTATCCTTATCAATCTGCGCAATGGAAATTTCCACATCCTCATCGGATGCATTTTTCAATACATCACCCAAAGCATCCTTGGTAACAATCAATTCTTCATTACTTACAAAGACTGTATCATATCTATCATCGTTAATAATAACTTTGGAGAAAGGCGTGAAATTGTGTCCTGTAACCAGAAGATACTTTGTCTGTCTTTGATAAGTCATGGCATCAACAGTAACAGGCTCCACACCCATACTCATATCCGCAATAGTATAGGCAGGCATTGACTGGTAAACATAGCGATTTCCATAGAGCATGTCATACTGTAATGTATGAGCTACTTCATTAAATACCTCTTCATTATCCGCATCAAAGTAGGCTTCATGAGCTTTCTGCATGATTCCTCTCTTTAAATGACAAGCCTTCATCATATAATCAGATAACTCATATGCATTCAAATCCTGATCTTTTAGATTCATATTGAAATTACTAACCAGAACATACTCTGTTTGATTATCTGCACCACGATTCAATGGATTATTGGTAAAGTCAATATTTGGAATATGATCACCATAAAGAAGAAGCATATATTTCTTGCCTCTGGCATCCAGACGTTTTTTCAGATCCATAATCATCTGGTCCATTTCATAGGTTTGATTCACATAGTATCCAAATGAATTTGTCAGTTCTGGATCACCACTATCCAAGGTTACTTTTACATGCTCTGTGCAATTCAACTTATCCTTTGGATACTTACCGTGTCCCTGTACAGAAATAGTCAGAACAAAGGATGGACCTCCCTGGTCCACATCCAGCGCTTTTTCAATCTGTTCTGGAAGACAGTCATCTTTTGCCCAGCCAGTGTTTGTAACATTATAATTTGTCATATATTCCAGGGATGTAAAACTTTGGAATCCCAAAGATGCGTAGGACTCATCTCTGGAATAGAATTTTGCTTTATTATTGTGGATGGCATGCGTGCCGTATCCCTGCTGTAAAAGCAACTGAGGCATACTTTCACAAGGAGTATCTGTTAGAACCGTCTTATAAGGATACTCGCCAGAGCCGAAAAGCTTACTCTTCATTCCTGTAAGGATTTCAAACTCTGTATTAGCAGTACCTGCGCCAATGGCTGGAACCGTTAAATAACCAGAAGGATAATGCTCTTCAAAGAAACGGAAATTAGCAATTGGGTCAATGTCCGTATGTAAACCAGAAATTCGATTTGCATCAATAAATGACTCCAGCTGCACAATAACAATATCCGGCATATCTTCCGTGTTCTGAACAATATCTAAATCATCATCCAGATTCTCAGTTTTTGCCACAATCTCTTCCACGGATTCCTGACTATAATCATCAGGCTTGCTGACACCAACATCCACCACCGAATTGGCAAAACAATATGCAAAACCATAATCCTTATAGGCTGTACCCAGATTGGTGAATTTATCAGAAATAATAGACATATTCAAATTAAAGAAAGTGGTAATCGCAACCAGCACGAAAAGTACAAGGCAGACAATAATATTAGGAATATATTGAATCTTTCCCTTTATCTTAGGTGTCTTTAAGAAGGCAATAGCAACAACGAGAATGAAAGTGATAATACCTGCGAAAAGAAGGATTCTCTGCAGAAGGCTGAAATAAATATTAATCATACTCAGCATATCTGTAATCATGAGGAAATCAATTGCAGAGAAAGGTGTAATTCGATAACCCAGTACTGCAAAATTGGTAAATCCCACAATTAGCCATAAACCGGCTATCAATCCGAATATGAAACCTCTTCTTCTAAATAAAAGGCAAATAGAAAAAGTGAAATATAAAATTAGAATATTATATAAGAAAATATATGGTGTATGAAAAACAAAAGAAACTGCTGCAATGAAAGATCTTCTTCCAAGGACTTCCAAAAAGAATTCTTCACCAAACGCAACAGCAAGTGAGACAAGTAACCATTTTAATAATGAATAATCATATGTACTTCTAACGATAGAACTAAGTTTGCTTAAAAACTTCTTCATAATCTATATCCTAAAAAAAACGGAGCGCTTATCGCACCCCCATCCCCTAAAAGTAAAGAGCGCGAGACGGGAATCGAACCCGCGACCCCCTCCTTGGCAAGGAGGTGCTCCACCGCTGAGCCACTCGCGCATATTGTAATATATTTATTTTTAAGAGCGCGAGACGGGAATCGAACCCGCGACCCCCTCCTTGGCAAGGAGGTGCTCCACCGCTGAGCCACTCGCGCATATCGTTGCTTTCTGCTGTTTCCTTAGCTCTCTGCAACGAAAGGAATCTTATCATAATGTGATTTTTATGTCAACACTAATTTGTAAATTATTTGCTATAAATTTACCTGGTATGTAGCCCCTCTTTGGAAGCCCCTTAAACAGCGGTTTCCACCAAATGCTTGTCATAAATTTCTTTCACCTCATCAAGAGGTATGTCACCCAAAAATTGATATAACACCACCAATAATTTGGCAACGAGTTCATTTCTCTTCATATTACCCAGTTGTACAAAGTCTGCTTTTTCCAGAATATCATCCGGTAAGCCCTTTACAGATGTATTGATTCCAATACCCAGAGCAATAATTTCCATTTCATGGTTTTCTAAATCTGCAAAACCTTCCGTCAAAACTCCGCAAACCTTCTTGCCCTTACAGAAAATATCATTTGGAGCGTGAATTTCAAAGCTTTGATCAGAAATACTTTCCAATACGGTAACAAGAGCTGCTGCTGTTCGTTCGGTTACATCTTTCGCTGAAAAATGTTTGCTGGCCACATGATATATCACCGTCATATAGATACCAGATTGAGGAGGACTAATAAATTTATTGTCCCCGTGCCCTCTTCCATTGGTCTGCATCTCACTAATAATCAACTGATCCGGACAATTAGTGGAAGCCATTCTTCTTATGGCCTCACTATTGGTGGAGTCAATTTCCTGGAATAGAGAAATTGGAATCCTTTTAAAGGCATCCGGTAATTTTTTTCTAATTTCATAAGCTGATAAATAATCTGCACTTTTAGGAATGTAATAGCCGGTATTCTGCTTGGCCTCAATCTGAATCCCTTCCTTGCGCAGTGCATTTACCATTTTCCAAATAGCATTTCTAGACACATGAAAACGGGAAGCAAGTTCTTCACCTGAAATCGGAACCCCTCCCTGGTCTTCAAATATTTTTAATAAGCTTTTCTTTTTTGTGTCTAACACATTTCACCTCATTGACAATATGAGAAATCAATCTATAAATTGCTATCAAGTTAAACAAAATAATTCATAGGAAGTTAATCCTATGAATTATTCTATATGATTATTTAATTCATGTACACTCTTATTACTTCTTAGGCACTCTCTCAGGAATCAGTGCAGCTTCTTCCTTCACTGTTCTAAGAACAATATGTGTTTCTGTCTTTTCAACGCCTTCATAGCTCTTAACAAACTTGTAAACGTTATCAAGACCTTCTGTAGAGTCTGTAACAATTCTAAGAACGAAATCAAATTCTCCAGTCTGATAATAACATGCAGCAATATTGTTATTGGCATGAACGATTTCAACGAAGCCTTCATAATCATCTGGATGCTTTAAAGATACATCCATAAGAGCTACCATCTTATTTCCAAGAATTTCCTGGTCGATATCAATGGTGTAACCTTTAATAAGGCCTGAAGTTTCCATCTTTCGAATACGTTCAATAACTGCAGAAACGGAAAGTCCAATATCTTCACTAATCGAAGATGCAGTCAGTCTTGCATTCTGCTTTAAGCATTTTAAAATCTTAAGATCCACATTATCCATTCTTTACTACTTCCTTTCTGTTACAGATTTAGAAGTCCCATCTTCTAAATCAAACCCCACATGAGTAATTCTAAAATAAAATATTTCTGCGATTGTGAAGAAGTGATGCGCCGGACACAATGTTAATTACGCCCAGTGTAATACCTACAACAATCAAAAGAACTCCAACTGCAATGTTAGCACCACCAGCTGACTTTAATAACTTGTATACCTTTTCCATAATTGGTCTCCTTTACATAAAAAAGCAAATCAAACTTATTTACAATATCAACATTGTTCTTCAACACCATAAATAGCATAGTAATCATCAATCTTCTGCTTCATAGCATCGTCAATGATAACCTGTCCCTTATATGGCTTATTGTAAAGAACTTCAACTACGTCCTTCATTGTTACGATGGCTGTAGTCTTAATTCCATACTTTTCTTCAATTTCAACAAGAGCGCTCTTCTTTTCGCCACGTTCACATCTGTCTACAGATACAACCAGACCAAGAACATCAATATCATCGCCCTGAGCCTTGATAATTGGAAGAGTTTCCTTAATAGAAGTTCCAGCCGTTGTAACATCTTCAATAATTACAACCTTATCGCCACTGGCAATTGGGCTACCCAGGAGAATACCTGTATCACCATGATCCTTCACTTCTTTTCTGTTTGAACAATAGCGAACATTCTTCTGGAAATCGTTGTAGATACCCATAGATGTAGCAACACTCAGTGGAATTCCCTTATATGCTGGTCCAAAAAGGATATCAAAATCAAGACCAAAATGGCTTTCAATTGCCTTAGCATAATAAGAACCCAGCTTCATCAGCTGCTCTCCACTCTGATAAAATCCTGTATTAACAAAGAAAGGAGTCTTTCTTCCACTCTTTGTAACAAAGTCACCAAACTTGAGAACTTTGCAGTCAATCATAAATTCTATAAATTCCTGCTTATATTTTTCCATAAAGCCCTCCGAAAATCTTTTTGATATTTTTTATTTTTCCATAAACTTTTTTAATATTACCATAATCAACAAAAACTTACAACGCAGATTCAGCCTTATCTTTCCAACAGTTTCCCTGCTATGTCCTGTTTTTAGGGGCCTTCGCTAAACAAAAATATTTAGTTCCCTTAAATTTTACAGTTTGTACACATATCAATATGTTACTTTTTTAAGCTATTTTTTATTACTGTCAGAATTTCGTTGGCAGCTTCATCCTTAGAAAGCAGAGGTAATTCTTTTTCAAAATCCTTCTGAATCAAAGTAAGAATATTGGTGTCTACCTGATAACCAGCACCAGCCTGGCGCAGATTATTTGCACAGATCATATCCGCATTCTTCTTAATCAGCTTCTTACGAGAGTTCTCCAGCATATTCTCTGTTTCCATAGAGAATCCGCAAATGAACTGTCCGTCCTTTTTCTGCTGTCCAATCGAAAGCAGGATATCCTTCGTTCTCTTTAAAGGAATTGAAAAATCCCCTTCTGTTTTCTTAATCTTATTCTCCGCTGTCGTTACTGGAGTATAATCCGCCACAGCGGCAGCCATAATAATGATATCCGCCTGGTCCGCATTCTTGACCATTTCCTGGTACATATCTTCTGCAGATTTAATTGAAATCACTTCAACTCCCATAGGAGACTTAAGATTGGTTGGACCAGAAACTAATGTAACGCCGGCACCTCTAAAAGCAGCCTGGCGAGCGATTGCATAGCCCATCTTTCCAGATGAATGATTGGTAATGACACGAATAGGATCAATGGATTCCTCTGTAGGTCCTGCATTTACAAGTACTTTTTTTCCCTTTAAATCCTTATCTCTTGCCACCGCCAGTAGCACATTTTCCACCAGATCTTCAGGACTAGGAAGTTTACCCTTGCCATCATACCCACAGGCAAGATGTCCAAAGGATGGTTCAATGATCTTATATCCAAATTTTTTTAATTTAGAAATATTATCCTGGACAATTGGATTATCAAACATGTATCCATTCATGGATGGAGCAATCAAAACAGGACAAAGGGCCGGAAGAATGGTTGTTGTCACCATATCGTCGGCAATTCCATTTGCAATCTTTCCGATTACATCCGCTGTGGCTGGTGCCACCAGAATACAGTCTGCTGAAGTTCCCAGGGAAATATGAGGTACATTCACATAATCATCCGGATCCTCATCAAAGCAATCTGTGTAAACCTTATTCTTTGTCAGAACCTGGAATGTTTCGGCCGGAATAAAGTTTGTGGCATTCTTTGTCATAACAACATGAACGTCGGCTCCCTGCTTCACCAGCATGCTTGCCACGTCTGCCATTTTATATGCAGCAACTCCACCTGTAACCGCAAGTAAAATATTCTTTCCTTTAAGCATTTCTACTCCTTTATTGTGAAGAAATTATTCCAAGAATTTAAACACTCTTTAAATCCAGATAAGTAGTAATCAAATCTTCAATATCTCCGAAATTACCAGATGAAATAGCTTTTCTAAGAACGGAAAGGAATTCCATATCCTCTGTTACATACTCGTTTATCGCAATTTCATTGAAAATCTCTGCTGTCTTAACCAGATTCTTTTCCTGAAGACACTGCTTCATACGAATCAGCTGACGAACATCAATAACATTCTGCTTTGAATCTTCTTCTGCCCCAGCCTCCTTTACCTCTTCTGCCTCACTTGCATCGCTTGAGGATTCTTTACTGCTCGCACTTATGGAAGCCTCCCCTGCAGTAGCTGCATTTGCAGAAGTCGAAGTATCTTCCGTCTCCTCCAGCTGGTCAAATACAGAATCACTAACAGGGCTTTGATCTTTGGCATTATCTGTTTCTGCAACTGCTTCTGATACACCCAGAGAATCATCCTGCACTTTATTTCCACGCATATCCGCATCCGTATCTTTTTCTGTTTCCACAAATTGCAAATAGATTTCAATTACCTGAATATCCTCTGCAAGCATAGAAAGCATCTGATCCAGATTGTCTCTTACATAGTTCTTATTACCAAGATTGATGGCATTTTCCATGCGAATAGCCAGATCCGCCAGTTCCAGATCACCAATATTCTGACAACCAGTTCTAATGTTATGAAGTTTATTTCTAAAAAGACGGAAATTACGATTGAACTTATTTCGTAAATCCATTTCCGCATCTTTATTCTGTAAATAGAAGGAACTTAAAATACGGTTATATACATTGATATTACCGCCAATTCTTTCAATGGTTCCAGAAACATCAAAGTTTTCAGCCAGAGCATTTAATCCCTCAGCGAATCTGGATTGATTCATATACTGGGTAGCATCCATGGTCTTCTCTTTAATCTTCTCTGCTGCCACGAATCGACTAAGAAGTCCAGCAAACTGTGCCAGGTCAAATGGTTTTAAGATTACATCTGAGAAACCAGCCTTGGTAAGTTCACTCTTGTTTTTACCGATAACGTCTTCGGTGAGGGCTACAACTGGAAGCTTCTGATATTCATCTCCAGACAGAGATCTAATTTCTGCCAGGGTATCAATACCATTCATAACCGGCATAGCTACATCCATAAGAACAATGTCATAGTTGTGGCTCATAATCATATCAATAGCACTTACACCAGAGGAAGCCGTATCGCACTTACATTCCATTTCCTTAATGGTTGAAAGGGAAAGTTTTCTACTCAGCTCATCATCGTCAACCACAAGGGCTCTAACTTCTGGCGCCCACATTCTCTCCGCTTCTTCCGGAGACACTCTTGCTACAGAAGATTCCGTAACAGGTGTTGGATGTACCTCATTGTCAGGTATAGTCATTTCCAGAGATAAGGTAAAGGTAGAACCTGAGCCAAATGTACTTTCCACCTCCAGATTACCACCAATGATTTCTGTAAGACGACTGGCAATAACCAGGTGTATTCCTGTATCTGGCTTACCAGCACTCTTCGCCTCATCATCCTGATGATAGATTTCAAAGATATGATTCAGTCTGTCTCTGGCAATACCAATACCCGTATCCGAAATCGTAAATACAAGATTCTTTTTCTTACCCTTAGAGGAGGCCATATCAAAACAGTCTACCGTAAGGGTAATAGAACCTTCCTTGGTATAAGCAATGGAATTGTCCAGGATAATTTCCAGGATTTGCTTAATCTTGTCATAGTCACCAATTAGGACATCCGGAATCTTTTCACCCAGATCCACAAAGAACTTAATTGGTTTATCTTCCAGAAGCCTCAGCATACGATCTGAAATATCGCAAATCAGAGTGGAATTAGAATATGGTTCCTCAATCTTTTCAACTGCACCACTCTCCAGTCGCGCCAGCTGGATTGTTTCATCAATCTGATTCATAACGCCGTGTCCCTTTTCCACAATATCCTTGAGACGGGCATTCTGCTTTTCATCCCCACCGCCTTCCAGAAGAATCTCCTGAGCAGTACGAATCATGGCATTAACCGGAAGCTTAATGGAATTACTCATGTTAGCCAGATAGTCTGTTCGGGCTGTATTGGACTTAATAGCATCCTCATGTTCCTTGGCCAGACTTTCCAACTCCTGGTTCTTACCCACAAAACGTTTTTCTGAACGAATTGCAAAAATCAAAAGTAAAATCAGAATTCCAAAAACCAAGGATAGAATTACAATTCTAACCAGGGTATATTCCAGAAACCCTTTTTTCTTTTCGATGATAAATGAGATGTTCCCTTCTCTTTCTACGCCATCTCCATTTACCGCACTAACCGTAAATGTATAGGTACCACCGTCCAGATTTGTATAAACAGCACTCAGCTTATCTGTACCGGTTAATTCCTGGGTTTGGTCATCAAAGCCATTCATTTTATAGCGAACCTTCATATTTTCACGGTTGACAAAAGACAGTGCTGCAATGTTAATTTCAATTCTTTGTGTAGACTTAGGAACTTCCAGTTTTTCTTCAAACTGATCAAAATAGTAAATTTTACCGTCTACATTCACAGAGGAAATGGTAAGAGATGGAGCAAGTTCATTTGTCTTAATATTCTTGCTATCAAAGGTAAGAATACCATTGTCAGTACAAATGTAGAGAACCCCCTTCTCATTCATGTTGGAATGAGAATGAATGGTAATCGTTTGATCCAGACCGTCACCACTGGAATAATAACGTGTTTTTAGCTCTGCAGTACCCAGGAGCTGACTTTCTGAAACAGAAATAAGTCCCTTGGAACCAATAATATGTAAAACATCTCCATCACCGATGATGTTGTAAATATTATTTGAAAAATCAATCAAACTGATGGTGCGGAAAGCTGCATCGTAGTAAGAAAGACCGTTATCTGTGCCAATAAAGAGGCCATTATTTCCCTTGTAAAAGCAAGATACTACATTGGAGCTAAGGCCATCCACATCTGTGATATTGGTAATCTCATCTCCATTCAGGATATAGATACCACCACCATCACTACCTGCAAAAATACGACCATCTTCGTCCTGATAGATAGCAAGAATACTTGGATATTCCATACCATTTTGATAAGAATAGGTTCTGGCTAAGGTGCCATCCGGATTAAAAATAGAAATGCCTTCGTCCGTACCTGCAGCAATGGTACCATCCTGAAGAATTTCAATGGTATGAACGAAATTGGAAATAAGACCTTCCTGCTCCGTTATGGCAACAATTTCTCCATCCTTCTTATATTCAATAATTCCAAAACGGCGGTAGGTGCCAATCCAGATATTGCCCTCAGCATCTTCCTTGAAATCACGAACACTGACACCATCTAATTTCTTGGTAAGTTCATTTTCAACAATGTGATTCTTTTCATCCAGAATCTGCAGACCGGAATCCGTACCAATCCAGGTTTCATTACCAAAGAATTCCACACAATTGGTAAGGCCACCGACAATCTGATACTTTGTATTGAGATGAGAAAACTTACTATTCCCAAGGAACAAAACACCCATTCTGGAAGAAGAAATCCAGAAATTGCCTTCATAATCAATAATCATGGAGGATAAATAATTTTCCACGTTCAATTCGTCAATCTTATTAAATTCATCGCTCCCAGTAAAATAGCCAAGACCATTTTCTGAAAGAATGAACATACGGTCATCATGATGATAGATTTGAACAATGCCAGCAAAAGGAGAATGAATAATATCTGTATCATAGAAATTGGTCATTTCCAGAATGTCATTGCCATTGGTTCCAATATAAACTTTGCCATTCTCATCCGCTGAAATACAAGAGAATTCAGACTGGGTCAGCTGGTCTGCCGGGCTATTAATAACATTCTGCTTTTCATCAATGGTGAAAATGTGATTGCCGGAGTAAATACCCCAAACCTTATCTGCTGTAGCTGCAAGTCCTCTAATATTATGGCTGGCAAGGGCCTCGATTCTCGTCAAAGTGAGGGAAGATGCATCTGCCAGATATACGCCGTAGGCTGTAGCAACATAAATATCACCACTGGCATCTTCCACTACAGAATTAATATTCTTAACACCACTATAATAATCCTGGGTAAAGTGCTCTACGCTGGAACCATGGATATAGAACAATCCAAAATTCTTTGTAGAAATCCAAAGTCGCCCTTCCTTGTCCTGATAAATGGAATTGATGGAATATACATCCTCTTTTTCCGTATCCCATAAATGGTAAAGGCTAAAGCTGGAACCATCATATCGGTAAAGTCCACCTTCCGTACCAATCCAGATATAACCACTCTTTGACTGGAAAACACAGTTGACTTCGGAACTGCCAAGACCACTCTCCTGATCAAAAACGATCTGTCTATAAGCAGAAGGAATCAAATCGTCGGCTTTTACTATTTTTTGCACAACAAAAAGGCATGCGATTAAACATGCCATAATTGTCAGAAAATATAAGCTAATTTTTTCTTTATTCAGATGTTTCATAGACACCTATTAATTACATTTGCACCCTTATGCATTTTTAAGGAATGCTTCGTAACCCTTTTCTGTCTCATAAATATCTGCCTTGGATGTTACTTCCCATGGAGCATGCATATTAAGAACAGCTACACCACAGTCAATAACTTCCATATCGTAAAGTGAAAGGATGTATGCGATTGTTCCGCCACCACCTACATCAACTTTACCAAGTTCAGCTGTCTGGTAGAATACTTTATCCTTTTCCATGATACCGCGAATCTTTGCAATATATTCAGCGTTGGCATCATTGGAACCAGATTTACCGCGAGAACCTGTAAACTTATTGAATACCATTCCATGTCCAAGAAGAGATGCATTCTTCTTCTCGAAGCGATCAGCGTAAAGCGGATCATAACCTGCACTTACGTCAGAAGAAAGCATAAATGAATTCTTAAGACATCTGCGAAGTGGAAGATCTCCTGTCTTGCCAAGAAGAGCAAGAATTTCTGCTACACAGTTTTCAAAAAATCTAGACTGCATACCAGTTGCACCAACAGAGCCAATTTCTTCCTTATCACAAAGCAGTGTACAAGTTGTACGCTTTACCTTTGTTACATTCAGCTGAGCAATTAATGATGTATAGGCACAAACCTTATCATCCTGACCATAGGCAATAACCATAGATGAATCAATCCCCATATCTCTTGGCTTACCCGCTGGAACGACTTCTAGTTCTGCAGAAAGAAGATCCTTCTCATCGAAATTGTACTTCTTCTTCAAAATAGCCAGAAGGTTCTTAGATACCGCGTCAGACTTATCTTTTTCATCCTTCTTAAACTTAATTGGACGAGAACCAACTAAGAGATCCAGAGCTTCACCCTTAACGGCCTTACCTGCAGGTGTTGTCATCTGAGAATCAGCCAGGTGAATCAGAATATCTGTAACACAGAATACTGGATCATTATCCTCTTCACCAATTACTACATTAATCTTTGTTCCGTCAGCCTTAACAACCACACCGTGAATAGCAAGTGGTAATGTTACCCACTGATACTTCTTGATACCACCGTAGTAATGTGTGTCAAAGTAAGCAAGATCTGTATCTTCATAAAGAGGATTCTGCTTAACATCCAGACGAGGGGAATCAATATGTGCCCCCAGAATGTTCATACCATCCTCTAAATCCTCAGAACCAATTTCAAACATGGCAACAGTCTTGCCCATATTGGAAGCATAAACCTTATCTCCTGCCTTCAGCTTTTTTTCAGCCTTTACAAGAGAATCCAGGTCCTTATAACCGTGCTTCTTGGCAAGAGCTACAATATAATCATTGCCTTCTCTTTCTGTCTTACCCTTAAAAAGATAATCCTTATATCCTTCGATCAGTGTATTTAACTGGTCTTCATCCTTTTTTGTATAGGATGGCCATGCATTTTCTGTTTTCATTTTTTTCTCCCTATCAATGATTCAAAATTATTTATGAAATAATAGATATTTTTTCGATGCAAATGAGATTATTCACCACAAACAGCCTTAATAGACTCCGTAAGAATTTTAACCGCCTGATCACAATCAGCCTCTGATGCAATCAGTGGTGGCACCATACGAATAACATTCGGCTTAACAACTGTGAGCAGGAAATGTCTGTCAGCACTTTCATGCTTTACAGCTGCTGCAATGTCAGAGTCAAACTCAACGCCGTTGAGCTGACCAAGACCACGAACTTCCTTAACATGTGGCATTTTAGCCAGTTCTGCTCTGAAGTATTCTCCCACCTTCTTTGCATTTTCTGGAAGTTTCTTATCAATCATAGTATGAATTTCAGCGATAGCTGCTGCAGCTGCAACAGGGTTACCACCAAATGTAGTACCATGGGCACCAGGGCCAAATGTATTCATCAGCTTTTCAGATGTACACATGGCAGCGATAGGCATACCACCACCAAGAGCCTTAGCCATAGATACACAGTCCGGTTTTACATCATATGTAATATAAGCCATGAGATCACCTGAACGTCCCCAGCCAGACTGAACTTCATCATAAAGAAGGAGCATACCCTTTTCATCACATAAGTCACGAAGTCCCTGCAGGAATTCCTTTGTTGCAGGATAAACGCCACCCTCACCCTGAATAGGCTCAACCATAATAGCGATTGTGTTTTCATCACAGGCATCTCTAAAGGACTGAACATTATTGAACTCAGCATACTTAAAACCAGGCATAAATGGCGCATAACCCTTCTGAATTGCAGAATCAGGCTGACCAGTAGCTGTCAGCGTCGCCAGTGTTCTACCATGGAATGAAGAATATGCAGTAACGATGTTATAACGTTCTGGTCCAAAGTTATCTACACCATATTTACGTGCAAGCTTGATCATTGCTTCATTTGCTTCTGCACCAGAATTCTGGAACTGGATCTTTTCCATACCAATGGATTCGCAAATGAGTTTTGCAAGCTGAATCTGTGGAATTGTATAAAAATAATTGGATGCGTGAATTAATGTTTCAGACTGCTCTTTGATAGCTTCTACCACTTCAGATGGGCAATGGCCATCTGCACAAACTGCAATACCACCAATAAAATCTAAATACTTCTCACCATTTTCGTCGATCAGGTACATTCCTTCACCACGTTCAGCAATAAATGGATATCTATCGAACTGTTCGTTCATATACTTTTTACAAGTATCAATCATTTCCTGTCTTGTCATACCAGTTTCTTTTAATTTCATTTCTGCAACCTCTCTTGTGTCATCTAATTCAATATATTGTATATCAAATTAATATACACACTTCATATGCATAATTCAAGGCATATATCCATGAATGCATGTATATTTATTGTATATATAACGGCACAAATGAATATTTATTGAATATTCCATACATAACCAGTGATTATTTTATCACATTTTTCATTTTTCGTATAGAAAGCCAAGCCTAAGACTCAAGTACAGTGTAGCTACCAAGAAGCTGGAAGGCCTGGGTTTCATTCATTAACTGGAAAATTAAACTACGTGTTCCCTTTTCTAAAAGGTTAGCTGCAATTTCAACCATAAACATATAATTCCAGTTTTCATTATGATCTGGTCTGGAATGAATTTCAGTCATATTAATATTATAATCTGAAATCATAGATAAAATAGAAGCAAGGCTTCCACTACGATTTGGACATACGAACATAAATTTCAGTCTATTATCTTCTGGACGTAAAACCAGATTCTTAGAGAATCTGACTAATTTTTTCGTAAGGTCCCCATCTCTTACCAGATCACAATGATTAATAAATAACTTTTCTTCAATCAATAGCTTATGAATGGAATCCGATACGTCCATTCCCACACTTTCAATGACACCCAGTCCGGCATCTACCTTTCCTGTATGAATTGCCTCCTTCATGTCTGATACAGAAGATACTGGGTAGAGAGTCTTTCTTTCATAAGCATCACATAGATAGACTTCTGATTTTTGAACAGCAATATTCTTGTAAATCAACTCCTGGTCAAGGCAAGGAATGTCAAGACAGTTTCTAAGTTCCAGAGTTCTTCCATATTGATACTTTCTGCTGATTTCCATAATTCTCTTAATCAGAGCTGTATATTCATAATTGATTGCTGGAGACACACCCTCTGTCAGATGATCAATAATTTCCTTCTCACGATCAGGCTTATAAATCGCATCTTCTGTTTCAGCCTTTACCCTTGCGACTGCATCTGCAAGTTCCATACGTTTTTTGAAGAGTTCCTTAATCTGTAAATCAACCGAATCAATTTCTGTTCTTACATCCTTTAAATCCATGATTACACCCTTTCTAAAATACTAGACTAAGATAAATTCATTTCTGACATAAAGCGTGAAATTTCAACCTTACGTCCCCTGTAATCCTTTGGCGAATAAAGATAAAGAGTATCTTTTCCACGCGTCAATGCCACGTAGAAGCCTCTTCTTTCTTCTTCAATTTCATAATCCTGTTTTGCTTTGCGATAAGGAATCTCCCCTTCAAAGATATTCATAATATGAACCTCTTTAAATTCCAAGCCCTTCGCACTATGCATAGTCATCAGCTGCACCGCATTTTCTGTACGCTGATTCCGTCTGGATTCCGCTTGTTCCAAAAGCATCTTCTCATACTGCTCTTTTACCTGCAATAATTCCTTATAATCTTTGCAGTCCTGAATCATACTAACAAATTCATCCAGATACGCATTAATCGCCTCTTCATCCAACTGCTTTTCAATGGCTCTCTCTTTAATATCCGCATTATAGCGAACCACATTACGAATGTAATTCACCGCAGAAGCAGGTGGAAGTTTTCGTATCATCTGCAGATCTTCCGCCAGGGCATTCAGTTTATTTACCAGATAGTCCTTATCTTTATTTTCCCGAATCATTCTCTGAATAGAAACCTTTTCCGTATTCACCATATTTCTGGATATGTAACGAACTGGTCTGTTCATAAAGGCAAGAAAATTATTTCTGGAATAATCACCATTGGCAAAGGCAAGATAAGCCATGATGGGTCTTACAGAAACATTTTCAAATATATTTGGCAGCCTATCCTTCACCTGAAAAGGAACATTCACCTGCTTCAGACCATAAATCAGCCTTCGCGGACTCACATTGGTTCGAAAAAGTACAGCAATCTCTCCTGGTTCAACTCCCCGCTTGATTGCCCCTCTTATTCGATCCACGATTAACTGATTTTGTTCCTCTTCATTTTCAGACAAACTCACAAAGACATTTCCCTCTATATCTCTGGCACTTTGCAGAGCCTTGGGATATCTTTTCTTGTTATGCCCAATCAACTGACTGGATAATGCTACAATCCGATTTGCACAACGGTAATTCTCTTTTAACTGAAGAACTTTAGCTCCCTGGAATTCCTTAGGGAAGGAAAGCATAATGTCAGGACGAGCCCCACGGAAACCATATATGGACTGATCATCATCTCCTACGGCAAAAAGATTGTCGCCAGGATGGGATAAAAGTTTCAATATCTCGTACTGAATACGGTTAGTATCCTGAAATTCATCCACCATAATATAAGGATAGAGAATTTGAATCTGTTTCAAAATATCCGGTCGATTTTTTAAAAGTTCAAATGTCTTGGTACTCATATCATTAAAATCGATGGCTTCCATTTTCTTTTTTTCGTCTTCATATCTTCTAACGATTATTCGAAAATCTTCTTCTCCAATATCCGTTGCATAAAAATGCTGAAGGTCGATCAAATCCGCTGTCAATGCATCCATCTGTCTTAATACAGAGTTCAAAATATCATCATTGTCATAATTTTCTGAATCGATGGCCACCATGATTTTACGAATCATGCTTTTCTTTTCCACTTCGGAAAGCACCTTCCAGTTTTTTCTTGGATAAGCCGTTCTTAAAATCCAATAGAAGAAGGAATGGAAAGTGCCCATACGAACCATGCACTTTTCCCGACCAGATATCTTCTTATATCTTTCCTTCATAGAATTGGCTGCAGCCACTGTAAATGTGATAACCAAAATATTCTGAGGATTCACCTTAAGATTTTCAGTCATATTTACAATACGATTCACAATAACTGTGGTTTTACCAGAGCCTGGGGTTCCCAAGACAAGAAGAGGCCCATTTCTCCAGGAAACCGCCTCATTTTGTTCTTTATTCATTTTTGTTCGAATTTCCCCGGCCACTTAATCCAGTCTCCATTTTAAAATAAGCGGATGCAACAAGTAGTTGCACCCGCTTTCAACTCATTCGTTAGGCTGTCTTACCGCAGCACTTCTTGTACTTCTTACCAGAGCCACAAGGACATGGATCATTACGGCCAATCTTTCCTTCCTTCTTGATTGTACGTGATTTCTTCTCTGTGAGGTAAAGCTCTTTCTGCTTATCCTTATCAAAGATCTGATCCCATTGTGGAAGTGTGTAAAGCCATTCTGCTTCGCACTGTACCATGTTCATATAGAGCTTTTCCGGGTCGATGTCCAGTGTCATTTCTGCATTCTCATCTTCAACCTCATCAAGCTTATTAGACTCTTTTAAAGAATCATCAATACCATCAAGGAAACCAGTCATTAACTGAACAGTAGTCCCATACTTATCAGCAAGTTCCTTAATTGTACCCTTTTCTACAACTGTAACATCAGCAAGAAGTTTCTCGTAAATTCCCTTCTCAACGCCGAAGTAGTTAAGCCAGAACTGCTTTCCTTCTGGTGTACGATCATCTAAACCATATGCGTAATCACGCCAATCCTTTAAAAGTCCCATGAATTATCTCCTTTATACATAGCAAAGTTACCCTTTGCAGGCCTTTAACAGCGCGATTATATCAAAGACGCCCTTCTCTTGCAAGTAATCCCTTTCCTCAAATTCATCTGGAAAATTCATTCTCTTACAAATAAAAACGGCAAATGGTATTGGCGCAGGTGCCAAGTTCATTTGCCGAAAATATTACAGGTAATTATTATGTGTTAATTTTATTCATATCGTAAAGCATCAATTGGATTCAGCTTGGATGCTTTTACAGATGGAAGCAGGCCAAAGATGATTCCGATTAACATGGAGAATACAAAAGAAACAAGGATAGCTGGCATGCTGATTGCCACCGGCACCTCCGCCACTTTGGATATGAGGTAAGCCAGACCTACGCCGGCGCCAACACCAATAATTCCACCCAGAGATGTAAGAACTGCAGCTTCTGTCAGGAACTGGCCAAGGATCGCGCCTCGACGAGCACCCAGCGCCTTTTTCAGACCAATTTCTCTGGTTCTTTCTGTAACGGATACCAACATAATGTTCATAACACCAATACCACCTACCAGAAGGGAAATGGAGGCAATCCAAATGAGCTGCTGATTGGTTGCGTTGGCAAGTTTCTGTAATTCTTTTGCCTTTTCCAAAGTATCTTCTGCTTTATACTTTACAGCATTGTCATCTTCCTCTGCACTGGTAGTAATAAAACCATTCAAATAATCCTGAGCATCTTTTCCCACCTTGGTCATAGCCTCTGTGGAAGCTGCCTTAATCAGTACATTATAAGGCTGATCATAGGAGAAAATGGATGGCCATGAATTATCTGGAATGAGAATAAATCCAGAGCTTTGATTGCCATAATAAGTTACCCATTCCGAAGGGGAAGAAATCACAGGCTGATAATCATCCCTTTTCTGAACCACTCCTACTACTACATATGGAACACCTTTAATCTCAATAGTTCCATTAATTGGATCAGCACCGTTGAAGAAGCTATAAGCTGTATCCGAATCCAGAATTGCCACATTCCTGTACTGGTTAAAGTCTGAATCAATAAAGTAACGGCCTCGAGTTATGTCATATCCTTCCAGAGAAAGATAATCATTATTACCACCCAGAATTGTCAGGCCACTCACACTTGTGCTACCGCAATAAACATTGTCCCAAAGAGAGGCCTTTCTGTATATTGCAGCATCTGATACCCCATCCATTTCCTTAATGGCGGTTAATTTTTCCTCATCGATAAGAGGAAGCTTGGAAGTATCCATACCATCACTAAGATCCAAAACATTACCATTCTGGCTTAGATTTACATGGATAACATTATTTCCCGACCCAACTAAATTCTCCTTAATTTGCTCATTAGTTCCTTTAATGGTAGATACAATGGCAATAATAGCCGCTATACCAATGATAATTCCCAGCATGGTGAGGAAGGAACGCATTTTATGTCCGAATATGCCCTGAAAGGACAGTCTAATATTTTCAAGCATGTCTCATCCTCCTTAGTAAAGTTGCAGATCATCAATGGATCCCTGAACGCAAGGTGATCCCGGCTTTGCATCCTTGCTATAAGGAAACGCGACTGCATCGCTTGCTTCAAGGCCATCCTTCACCACGATTTCAGAACCCCAATAGATTTTTCCGGTCTTAATCTGCGTCTTTACTAATTTTCCATTTTTATTCTTTAAAACGTAATAATTTCCATTTTCTTTCTTGGTTAAGTAAAGAGGAAGAACAATTTCATCTGGATTCCCTGCATTAGCCGAATTCATTTGCACATCCACATAGGATCCTTCCTCCAGACCTTCACTGTCATCAATAGCCAGGGTAACTGGATAATAGGAAGAAGTTCCTTCTGCGTAATTTGTATTATCTGTACTTGGTGTGAGAGATATTTCTGCCACTCTGGCATCATAAGTCATTCCATTATCATAGGAAGTCACACTCATGGCATCTCCCACAGTCATGGTCTCCAGTTGATACTCATCCACCTGTATCTGGCAGGAATAAGAACCATCTGTGCTAATTACCATAATCGGCTTGCCTGCAGCTATATTCTCTTCCGATGTATCAATGGAAGTGACAATTCCATTTAATGTAGCCTTTACGGAAGAGTCCCCAATGGCCTTCTTCTTTTTACGAATTGCAAGATCCTGATTATCAATCTGCAAGTCAATTCCATTAATGGAAGCTTCCTTATCACGAATTTCCTTGGCAAGTTCCGTTGAGGTGTAGTCATATTTAGAGGCCTCATCGGTGCTTACACCATAGACAGCCGCGTTGCTGGCCCGAATGCTGGTGCACTTATCCAGATAGTCCTTATAAATCGGATATTGCTCTTTAATGGTGGCAATATTGTTATATTCTTCATCTGTAAAATAGCCTGCATCGTTACTGGTAGCCACGAGTAAAGCATTATAGGTATCTTCATCCAGACTCTTCACATAATCGGCAACCTTCGGTTCATCTGGCATAGCCGTTAACTTCTTCAACTTATCCAACTCATGCTGGGCAGTTGTCTGGTTTGATTCATAAACCCCCAGACTTGCAGAAGCCGATTCCAGAGAAAGATTATCTTTTGTGGTGTCATAAGACAGCAGCACGTCTCCGGCCTTTACCGCATCCCCCACAGTGGCATTGATGGAGGCTATCACCTGATCCGACTGAATATAAATTTCCTGGGATTCACTTCTTACAACCATGCCGCCAACAGACTGACCATATTCGTAATAATTTCCCACAAAGCCAGAATCCTGAATACTATATACCTTCACAGGATTGGCATTCTTTTTATGGTTTTCATAAATACGAATTCCAGCAAATGAGATGCCTGTAATTACTAGAAGGGCAATGATTGCTTTAACAATTTTAATCTTCATCCCTGTCCCCCCTAATTCCATTCTTCTTCACTAAAATCCAGATTTTCTTCCCCAGCAAAGCTTTCTGCTATTTCTGGATGGGCTGTATCATTAGTGATCATTCCATCCAGAATGGTAATCATACGATCCGCTCTTAGGGCAACTGTTCTGGAATGTGTGATCATAATAATGGTGGAACCATCTTTATGGAGCTGATCAAAGATTTCCATTACCTGTTGTCCAGATTTGGAATCCAAAGCACCTGTTGGTTCATCAGCCAAAAGTATTTTCGGCTGATTTACAATCGCTCTTGCAATGGCCACTCTTTGTTTTTGTCCACCAGATAACTGTGTTGGTTTAAATGTCATACGATCTGCCAGATCAACCTTTTCCAGTGCAGCTTTACAAAGTTCCACTCTCTTGCTATGAGGAATCTTCGCATACTGCAAAGGTAGTTCCACATTCTGTAGCGCAGAAGATCTTGGCATCAAATTAAAATTCTGAAATACAAAACCTATTTCCTTATTTCGGATCTTTGATAATTCTTTATCTTTCATCAAACCAATCTCTTCTCCATCCAGAAAGTAGCTTCCATCTGATGGAAGATCCAGACAGCCAATGATATTCATTAATGTGGACTTACCTGAGCCAGATGGTCCCATAATGGCAACATATTCCCCCTCTTCAATCGAGCAGGAAATGTCTTTCAAAACAGGAATCTCAAGTCCGGCTTGTACATAAGTCTTAAAGATATTATGTAATTCTAAAAGAGCCATTTTGTCTCCCCTTTACCTATTATTCACCTGCAGACTCATTCTCATTAGTATCATTCGCATTATCAACTGAAGTTTCGCCAGTTTCCTCTATGGAATCTGTATTCGTTGCCTCATTGAGCATGGAATCATCCTCATTTACTCCATCTTCCGTAGTCTGAGGCAAATCCTCGTAATTTGTTGTAGTTGGATTGCCTTCTTCAATAGTATCCATAGGAAGTGCAATATAATCATCCTCTGTAAGGCCACTTAAAACAGGGTAGGTATCTCTCTCCATATCATAGTCACCAACTGTGATTTCTGCCTTTGTAATCTTCTCATCCTTATCCCTCTTCCAGACAAAGAATTTTCCGTCTTCCTGAAGAATATAGTAAGAAGGAATATTCAGGCCTTCTGCAAGCTGATCCTGTCCATAATCCAGTTCAATATAGAGATGCTGTCCCAACATGAGTCCATCTACAGAATCCAAACTTACATAAAAATTATATTTGCTGGTGGATACGCCACTATCCCCATTACCATACATAGACATGCTGGAATCCTGCTGCTGTGGCTCCTGGTCAATCTTCGTTACTTTTCCCTTCCACATCTTCGTTGAATCCAGTCTGGAACGAACAATCACTTCTGTTCCACTCATAATAAGTCCCACACTCTGTTCGTCAATAGTTCCCTTAATTCTGTAGTCTCCAGAAGCCATAATCGTAAGGAATGCATCATCACTGCTTGTGTTAGAGTCCGTGTTTTCACCAATATTGGCCGAATCAACTGAAGAAATATTCTTAACCACACCATCCATAGGAGCATATACAACCGCATTGTTAATAGCCTCTTCCTGTCTGGTAATTTCCAATTCTTTTAAGGAATAATTGTAATCTTCTTCATTTAAGGAAGCATTCGTACTGATAATCTGTGAATTGAGGTTTGCTCTTTCATCTGTATCCGTGGATGCATCTCTCTGGGAAGTTAGATCAGCAATAGTATTGTTATCAGAATCAATATTATTCTGAATGCCCTGCAAATCCAGTTTTAACTGTTCCAGTGTCATTTCCATGTCCGAAGTATCATAAGCAAAAAGAGGATCGTCTTTCTTTACCACGTCTCCCTCCTTCACATATACTTCAGATATCTTTTTAGTGGAATCTTTCTTTACCTTCTTTGTTTCCTGGGACTCTACTACTCCCATGAATCTGCTGGATTCCCCAATGGAACCTCCGTTTTCAATACTCTTTACAGATTCAACGTAAACCAGGTTTCCATTACCCTTTGCCCCACTTCCTTTACGGAAAATGACAAAATAAATAACGATTGCAGCAATCAAAAGGATTATCACAATCGTTGTAATAAGAATAACCCCTTTTTTCTTATTCATACTTATCTCCTTTAAACCCAGATATTTGATAAAAATATAATAACACTAATAGCCCTTACAAAGCCCTTTCACTTTCGTAAGAAAGCATTTGAAATTTATGCGCAACTCATTTGCACAATAAATATTTATTAAAAAAGGTCCTTTAGGAAAAGGGCCTAAATTATCATTTCACTTCTTTTGATTTTGATTGCCATTACCAAAGACACGCATAAGCCAAAAGAATATATAGCAGGCGATGGGTAGAATAATGGAAGAAACCAGAAATTCCTTAAAAAGAGGGCTTCCAAGGATTCCTGCAATGAGAGTGGCAATAATTAATCCAATAATGAATACCAGCATAAACCATGCAAGTATTTTCGATAATTTATTATTCGGCATCATTCTTTTTTCTCTCTTCTATCCTTTTTAATCTTTCCTGTATCTCTTTTTCGTGACCCTGATCACTAGGAACATAGAACTTCTCATCTTTAATGGCATCCGGCAAATATTGCTGAATAACATAGTGATTCTTAAAGTCATGTGGATACTTATAACCAACATGTCCCAAAGAAGCACTTCCTGCATAATGTGCATCTTTCAAATAAGGAGGAACCTCAGCATGGCTCGCTTTTCTCACAATATCATTTGCAGCAAAAATCGCATTGCAGGCCGCATTGGATTTTGGTGCAGAAGCAAGATATGTGGCAGCCTGGGAAAGAATAATCTGTGACTCTGGAAGCCCTATTCTTTCTACTGCAAGGGCTGCGGATACCGCCACCTGAATAGCCTGCGGATCTGCATTACCAATATCTTCCGACGCAAGAATCATCATTCGACGAGCAATAAACTTTACATCCTCACCGGCATCAAGCATCTTAGCCAAATAATAGACTGCAGCATCTGGATCTGAGCCTCTCATAGACTTAATAAAGGCAGAGATAACATCATAATGATTATCCCCGGATTTATCATATCGAACCGCCTTTCGCTGAATGCATTCCTGGGCGACTTTTAGATCAATTACAATCTTTCCACTCACTTCATCTCGATCGGTGGAAAGAACACCAAGCTCCAGTGCATTGAGAGCCTTTCTCGCGTCGCCATCCGACATTTCAGCAAGAAACTCCGCTGCATCCTCTGTAATTTCTGCATGGTAAGAACCCATACCTTTTACAGGATCTGTCACCACCCGGAGAATCAACCGCTTGATATCTTCTGCTGTTAATGGCTTTAACTGAAAAATGGACGATCTGGAAATTAAAGCGCTATTCACTTCAAAATATGGATTCTCTGTGGTAGCACCAATAAGTATTACCGTACCATCTTCCACATAAGGTAAAAGAAAATCCTGCTGCGCTTTATTGAATCTATGAATCTCATCCACAAAGAGAATTGTTTTCTTACCAAACTGGCCCAACGCATCCCTGGCTTTATTCACCGCTTCTTCCATATCCTTTTTTCCAGATGTGGAAGCGTTTAATTCATGGAACTCAGCCTTAGTTGTATTGGCAATTACCTTAGCAATGGTGGTTTTTCCACATCCAGGTGGTCCATAAAAAATAAGGGACTGTAACTTATCTGCTTTAATGGCACGATAAAGTAATTTGTCCTTACCTAAAATATGTTGCTGCCCGACAATCTCATCTAATGTTTGTGGGCGGCAGCGATTAGCTAAAGGAGAATCCTTAGAAGAATTCTCCTGTCTCATATACTCAAATAAATCCATAATACCTCTTTTTGCAATACTTCCGCGAGGTACGGCGCAAGTATTTGCTATTAGTGATCCAGAAGTCCAAGCTTCCGAATAATTGAATCAAATTTCATAATATCGATTGGCTTACAGATGTAATCATCATAATCACTAGATACATAAGAAGCATCAAAATCCTCATCTAATGCAGAAATCATAATTACCTTACATCTAGAAATTCTTGGAATACCAAGCTTTCTTTCTGCGTCACGAATTGCCTGTAATGCCTTATAACCATCAAGCTTTGGCATCATGATATCCAGGCATACCAGATCAAACTCCTGCTTATCGGAAACAGACTGAACAAACTGATCTACAGCCTCAATACCATCCTTTGCAAGTACTACTTCACCATATCTGGAAACCAGCTTTGAAAGGAACTTTCCGCTTGCTTCATCATCTTCTGCTACTAAAACCTTCATGTTATGCCCTCCACTTATTTCATTTTAATCATACTTAACCATTGGTTTACATGTGCACAAAGTTCCGTTTTAAACGTCCCTTTATGGAGTTCGATTCTTCTGTTTAAGGAATAGACCATAATCATTCCCTGTACAGTATCACCTAACTGCTCACTTGAAAAGCGCGTAATAACTTCACCATTATCAATTGCTTCCTGAAATAAATCAGCAAGCTGCACTTTACGGTTCTGAATCCCCTTTAAGACTATTTCTCTCGTGGCCGTATTATGCAATAACTCTTCATACTGAAGCATTAAGGATGATAACGCATAATAATTATCATAATATTGCGCAAATTCTTCTATGTAAGCCGAGATTTTGTCCACCGCACTGCATTTCTTAACTTTGATCGTCTTATAAACATGTCGATCAAATCTAAAATAATAATTAACAATATCGACTAATAGTTCGTTTGTGTTGCTGTAATACTTGTACAACATCATTTCATCGATATTCGTTCTCATTGCAATGGTTTTCGGTGATAATGATGCCAGACCAGCATCACTAATGATCTCGATAGAAGAAGATATAATTCTGTCTTTGGCAGAAATATACTCCTCAATCACTGTGAACACCCCCCATTTATAACCCATTAATAATTTTACGTTTTCGACTATTTTTTGTCAATGAAATACATGTGGATGACGGGCTATTTTACTAGATGACTCTTCGTTTCTTTTCATAAAAACGAAAAGGACTGTTGATTTCTCAACAGCCCTTTGGCTAACTTAAATTTCGAATAACTAGTGTATAGATTATATAATCAAAGCACTTAGGTACTTAAAAATCAAGTAATACTATTACTGCTCAACAGTAACGTTAGTAGCCTGTGGTCCCTTCTGGCCGTCTGTTACGTCAAATTCTACCTTAGCACCTTCTTCAAGTGTCTTGAATCCGTCCATGTTAAGACCTGAGTAATGTACGAATACGTCCTTACCCTCTTCGTCTGTGATGAAGCCGTAACCCTTCTGATTGTTGAACCACTTAACTGTACCCTTTGCCATTTTGTATTTCCTCCAAAAAAATAAATTTACTCATGCTGAATTTTCAACACGCAATTACATTATCATAGGAAGGTCATACCGTCAAGATAAATATTATTTTTCTGCTATCATCAAATGGTTCTCTTCTGCATTATAGAAATATACTGCATCTGATAAAATATCACTTTTCATTCTCATATTTGAGTTCATGAATTTCATCATATCATAGAGGTCAGCCACAGTCCGATCCTGACATGCAT
Source organism: uncultured Lachnospiraceae bacterium (assembly GCA_900314445.1). GTDB lineage: Bacteria > Bacillota > Clostridia > Lachnospirales > Lachnospiraceae > Eubacterium_Q. Next base: position 27,847 of record OMVA01000074.1, read on the forward strand.
TTTCCGGAGCAATCAGCACCTCATCAACAGAGGTGGGAAGCACATAAAAACTTCCACCCGCTTTCTTAGAAATTTCCTTTAAATACTTAGGATAGAGCAAAATGGCCGGACCATAGTGAGCCTCCTTACAACCGGCCAGGATTAAAGGCGTGTCATCCACAGAAAGCTCTGCCTCCTCTCTCAATACATCCGACAAAGGGCGAATGATGAAATGATAAAGCTTTGGCATATTATTCATGGCCATGCGAAAGAGTTTCTCATCCGATAAGCCCCAAATATTTGATAGTCTTCTGGATATCATAAAGTGTCCACGGTCATTGGGATTGGTACTTAATTTCCAACATGGGAATATGGCAAGATCCAGAAATTTAAAGTAAGGATGGTTCCATAAAAGTTTCTGATTCTGCTCAAAGTTAGCCACGCTAAAGAACAAATGTTTCTGAATGTCCTCTGGCAAAGCATCCTCGAATTGATCAGGTAATATTTTATCCATCTTTCTCATACACCTGGCAAGGTCCGATAAGAAACAGCCACACAAATAAGGAATATTTACCTCCGAATACTCTAGATTCTCTAAATCTATATGAGAATTCACCACTGTTTCATCCTTGGGTGCAAATGACATTAAATGCACATCCATATAGAATATTGGTTTTTCACTTCTATTTGTGAAAGTCACCTCAATCCCTGTAGATTCCACCGAATTATTCATAAGCCTGCTGCCTATGTGCAGTTCATTTACCATAAGGCAGGGATCAATCTTTTCTCTCACCTCCTCAATTACTTTCTCTAAAATTTCATTTTTTCTCATATCCTTCCTCCTAGTCAGGAAGGAGTGCCTTGGAAGCAGATAAAATAATTATAGGAAGCGGCATAAAAGTTACAATCAAAAAAGCCGTCAAAATCACCTATTTCGACGGCTTTTATTACTTTGGCTTAAATTCTTTGCGCCCCGGTATTAAATTATGTAAACCATATTATCGATAATAAATCTAATATCTTAAGCTAATATTTTAAGCTAACAAATCCTTCAGGAAGCGAACAACCCTTTCCATATCCTCATCCGTACCAATGGTGATACGAAGGAAGTTGTCGATTCTGTTCTGGGCAAAGTAACGGAAGAAAATGTGATTTTCTCTTGCCTTTGCAAAGATTTCAGAAGCTGGCATCTTGTCAGTGCCTGCGAATACGAAGTTGGCCTTGGAAGGCAGAACGTTAAAGCCAAGCTTCAGAAGTTCCTTTGTGAAGTTTTCTCTTGTGTTAACAATGGCATCACAAGTCTTTTTAAAGTAAGCATCATCCTTAACAGACTCCACTCCAAGCTTAAGGCTTGTTTCATTCATGGTGTAAGAGTTATATGAATACTTCACATCGCTCATATACTTGATTAACTTTTCATTACCAATGGCATATCCAATACGAAGGCCAGCAAGAGATCTGGACTTAGAGAATGTACGAGTAACCAGCAGGTTTTCATATTCTGGAATCAGATCCAGTACACTGGCATCCTCACCTGAAAAATCAACATAAGCTTCATCCACGATTACAACACTGTCTGGATTAGCATCCAGAATCTCACGAATAGCTCCCTTTTCCAGAAGCATAGCTGTTGGTGCATTTGGATTTGGGAAGATGATTCCGCCATTTTCTTTCTTATAATCTTCTGGACTTATTGTAAAATCATCTGCTAAAGGAACTTTTTCAAATGGGATTTCCATCATGGAAGCCCATACTGAATAGAAGGAATAAGAAATATCCGGGAAAAGAATCTTCTTATCAGAATGGAAGAAAGTCATAAAAGCTGTAGCAATGACATCATCAGAGCCAACTCCCACAAATACATTTGCGGAGTTTACCTTGTGATAGTCTGCCAGAGCATCAATTAATGCAGAACATGTTGGATCCGGGTACTTACGAAGTCCCTCTTCTGTTACTTCCTGCATTGCCTTCATAACCATAGGTGATGGTGGATAAGGATTTTCGTTTGTATTCAGCTTAATGATATTCGTGTCATTGGGCTGTTCCCCAGGAACATATGGTTCAACTTTTCTTACATTATCTTCCCATTTACTCATAATTGCCTCCATCTAGTTGTCATCCATTGTCATTATATAAAATTTATAGCTTGCATTATGGACTTAGTCTTCTTCTTTTGCAAGTTTTACAGAACCAGTAAGTTGTAAATGATTATATGCAAATTCAATATCTGCCTTCTTATATTCCTCAAGAAGTCTTTCCTTAATTTCGCTACAAGCAGTAAAATTCGCCTCTGCTGTATGGGTCTCGATAAAGCAGGTAAGTGTAACTGCACTATCTGCAAGATCCACCTTTACAAAAAGATCATCCCCTTGCTTGGCAGCTTTATTAATGGTGCGTTCATTTTCCAGAACAAGATTGGAAAAAATCTTCTTAGCCCTTTGAAGCTTTTCAGTATCCTGAGCATCTTCATAGGTAATGGAAACCGTAAGCGGAAAACGATTTGGCATATCCTGTGTTGTAAGGTTTTTAATATTGGCATTATCCAGCTGTGAATTTGGAATAGTATATTCCGCATTATCAATAATGCTTACCACAACAGTGTGTCTTAAAGTCATTGATTTTACATAGCCGGAAATGTGCTCTCCATTTACAGTAATCTCTACTCGGTTGCCAATATCAAAGGGTTTAAATACTGCAATAATAAATCCATGAATGATATTACTAAGGCCTTCCTGGAATACAAAACCAAGAACCACAACCAAAAGGGAGGAAGACATCAGAATGGTGCTGGCAAATCTGGACATCACATTTGACATCTGACCAATCTTGATCAGGGTAAATATGATTAGCAGAAATTCCAAAACACCCTTTGTAAATGCAACTTTTATGGAATTGTCTTTTTTCTTTCTGATCAGTTTCGTAATGCCATCTAAAATCTTAATTAGAATCAGGCAAATCACAATATAGATCAGGGAAAGAACAACCTTGTTCTCCAATAACTCTGCTATGAATTCTTTCAATTCTCAAGCTCCTTAACGATTTCAGCAAAGTGCATTCCATTGGAAGCCTTTACCAAAACTGTATCATTTTCTTTCATATTTTCTTTTAAGTAAGTGGCAGCATCCCCTGTACTTGTAAATTCAAGTTTAGAAATCTCAGGCTTTGTAACTGCCTTTGCAATTTCCTTTGACAGATTACCTACCACAAGCAGTTCATCCACTGGATGTTCGTTTAAGAACTGGCCCACCTCAGCATGAAAAGCCTTTTCATTATCGCCAAGTTCAAACATATCTCCCAGCACCGCAATGCTTCTACCATTCTCTTTCTTAATAGAACGAAGCACTTCGATGGAAGCTTTCATGGATGTTGGGCTGGCATTATATGCATCATCAATTAAAATGGCACCATTCTTAAGAGTATTTACCTTCTGTCTAAGACCACAGAATTCAGATAAAGCATCAGCCGCCTTCTTCAGGTCAACTCCCAAAAGCTTTGCAAATCCAAGAGCCGCACAGGCATTAAGCACATTATGCTGGCCAAGCTGAGAAAGGGATACTTCCAGCTTTTCGTCAGCTGTAACAAAACTAAAGTACTGTTTGCCATCCACAATACGAATATTTTCTGCCCGAAAATCTGAAGCCTTATCTGTACCATAAAGATAAGTTTTCACTTTCAATTTTCCTGCAAGAGGCTTTAAGAGATCATCATCTGCATTCAGGAGAACAAGTCCATTTGCCTCCATTCGATCAATGATTTTTAATTTCTCATCCCGAATGCCTTCTCTTGTCTTCATAAATTCGATATGGGAAACGCCAATGGTTGTAACAACAGCCATAGTTGGATGCACCATAGCTGTAAGTTTATCCATACCACCTGGTTCACTGATACCCATTTCCAGAACTGCCACATCCGATTTTTCATCTAGAATACGAGCCAGAGTCAATGGCACACCAATCTGTGAATTGTTATTTCCCTCTGTATGGAAAACTGCCTTTCCCGCACTGAGAGCTGCCGTAATCATCTCACGTGTTGTTGTCTTACCTACAGAACCGGTTACACCAATCACAGGTGCACCATATGCAGAACGAAGATATGCTCCAATCTTCTGCATGGCATCCAGTGTAGATTCTACCAGTAGGTAGTAACCATCCTTTAATGGCTGTCCTGAAATATCAGCAATACCCTGCTGGTTCTCTTCCGTAAGTGTTACCTTACCCATTCCTAAAACCTGAGGAAGGAACTTATGAGCATCCACTTTCTCGCCCTTAAAAGGAACAAAAAGTCCATGCTCTGTCATCTTTCTGGAATCGATGACAAACTCATTTACATATACTTCCTGCATTTCTTCTGCGCCCAGTGATACTTCCTGTCCATTTAGAATGTGGAAACACTCTGCACCTGTGATATGAACTAACTCTTCAAGACTTAACTTTTTCATACGACACTTCCCGTTACTAAGATTTTCTTTTTCTGCAAATGAGATGCCCATTCCTTGCAGTTATTTCTAAACAAATTATATTTTCATTTCATATACAACGGAGGCTGCCATCTTTTCAGCTGCTTCTCTGGAATCTAAGATTTCAATCAGCTTGCAGGCAAACTCCAGGGCCGTACCAACACCCCGGCTGGTAATAAAGGGAAGGTCTACTGCTACAGGATCTGTTGTGAAGTCTGCCTCGAAGAGGTCACCTTCCATGCCTGGATAGCAGGTTGCCTTTCTACCCTTTAAAAGCTTAAGTTTTCCAAGGATAGTTGGTGCTGCACAAATAGCTGCAATAAGTTTTCCCTCTGCGAAGTAATGCTTAATTAAATCTTCAACATCCTTTGACTGCTCCAGATATCTTGTACCAGGCATACCACCAGGAAGAACAAGCAGATCACCATCATCCTGAAGATGATCAATGGACACATCTGCAGTAATGTTAATATTTCTTGCACCCTGTACCTGAAGGGAATCCTTAATGCTTACGATTTGAACCTGCATACCTGCACGGCGCAGTAAATCAACAACAACAAGTCCTTCAACCTCTTCAAAGCCATCTGCCACAAGTACATAAACTTTCTTTGCCATAATTTTTCTCCTTTCATCCTTCACTTTTTTATTCGTTGCAATTCCCCTAAACCGCATTCTTCTCAATAAATTAAGCATTGATAATGGCATCAAAAATTTCTTTTAAGCCATCTGTATCTAATTCTTCAGCAAGACCCGCATCTCCCTTGGCAGGGATTGATGGATCCATTGGCAGCTTGGAAACGGCAGGAATGTTATATTTTGCTGCAACTTCCTCTGCTCTGCTCTTACCAAAGATTTCATGCTTCTTTCCACAGTCTGGACACTGGAAGTAAGACATATTCTCTACCATCCCCAGTACAGGAATCTTCATAAGATCTGCCATATTCACAGCCTTAGAAACAATCATCTCCACAAGTTCCTGTGGGGAAGAAACCACAACAATTCCATTTACAGGAAGAGTCTGGAAAACTGTAAGCGGTACATCACCTGTTCCTGGTGGCATATCAACCAGCATTACATCCACATCTCCCCAGATTACATCTGTCCAAAACTGCTTTACGGCACCACCGATTACTGGGCCTCTCCAGATAACAGGCTGATTCTCCTGTTCCAGAAGTAAATTCATAGACATGAGTTTAATACCTGTTTTTGTAGCAACTGGACAAATATTTTCGCCAATGCCAATTGCCTTCTCATGCACACCAAACATCATTGGAATAGATGGTCCTGTAATATCTGCATCCATAATTGCTGTCTTAAGGCCAGCCTTCTGGCACATAACTGCCAGCATGGATGTCACAAGAGACTTACCTACGCCGCCCTTACCAGATACAACGCCGATAACCTTCTTTACCTTTGAAATAGACTTTTTCTCTTCTTCCGGCTTCTTTAATCCATCAGGTGCATTCTTTGCAATAATTGCATCGATTTTATCCTGTTGCTCCTGTGTCATTTCAGGCATATTCTGATTCTGCTTTGACATAATTCCTCCTAAGTAACCTATTGGCTCACATTGTTTAATTCTTATTTGTACACAAAGTTGTACACCGTAACATAATATCATAAATGAGATTTTTTTTCTTTTAGAATATCTGGGAATACCCTATAATTAACACATAAGTTGACAAATTATAAGGCAATAGGATAAAATCGCGATTCGAGAAAAATAATTTATAAAGGTTGAAAATTTTGAGTACAAAACAGAAAGTATATGTCATTGGACATAAGAATCCGGATACGGATTCCATTGCGGCGTCAATCGCCTACACAAATTTAAAAAATCATATTGGTAATCATGATTACGAAGCACGCAGATGCGGTAATATTAGCGCAGAAACCCAATATGTTCTGGACCGTTTCGAAGTGAAAGCGCCTAAGTTTGTTGGTGACGTTAGAACCCAGGTTCGCGACATGGAAATCAACAAGCTTCCTGGTGTAGATGGAAATATGTCTCTGAAGGCTGCCTGGAGAAAAATGAAAGAAAATCAGGTAGTTACTTTATGTGTTACAGAAGGAAAGAAGCTGAAAGGTATCATCACAACTGGAGATATCATGGAATCCTACATGGGTTCTCAGGACTCTACTATCCTGGCCAAGGCTAAAACTTCTTATAAAAATATCGTTGAAACATTAAGTGGTGAAATGATTACCGGTGATCCTGAAGATCACATGAATGAAGGTAAGGTCATCATCGCTGCTGGCACTCCTGATCTTATGGAAGCCTATATCGAAAAGGGCGACGTTGTTATCTTAGGAGACCGTTACGAGATGCAGCTCTGTGCCATTGAATGTGAAGCATCCTGCGTAATCATCAGTGCTGGTGCCAAAGTAACCAACACCATTCAGAAGATTGCTGCAGAACACAATTGTAAAATTATTGTGACTCCACATACTACATTTACCATTGCCCGTCTCATTACACAGGCTCTTCCAATCTCCTTCCTTATGAAGTCCGACAAATTAATGACCTTCAAACTGGATGATTATATTGAAGACATTCAGCCAATCATGGCATCTACTCGTCACAGATATTTCCCAGTTATCGATTCCAACGGTGCATACCGCGGAATGGTCAGCCGTCGTAACTTCATCGGTGCAAGAAAAAAACAGATGATTCTGGTTGATCATAATGAAAAATCTCAGGCTGTTAATGGTATTGAAAACGCAGATATTCTTGAAATCATCGATCACCATCGTTTGGGTACCATTTCCACATCAAAACCTGTATTCTTTAGGAACCAGCCACTGGGCTCTACATGTACAATCATTTATCTCATGTATCAAGAATTCGGCATTGAAATCGATAAACAGATTGCAGGCGTTATGCTTTCTGCTATCCTTTCCGATACTCTTCTCTATCGTTCCCCAACTTGTACCGAACTGGACAAGAAGGCAGGAGAAGTCCTTTCAAAGATTGCTGGTGTTAAGCCTGAAGAACTTGCTACAGAAATGTTCCGTGCTGGAAGTAACCTGAACAACAAGACTCCGGAAGAAATCATTCATCAGGATTATAAAAAATTCACAGCTGGCGATAAGATTTTGGGTATCGGACAGATTTCATCCATGGATGAACTGGAACTGGAGCATATTCGTGAAGTTGTTATGCCGGTTCTTGAAGAAACCAGAAAGAAGGACGAGGTAGATATGCTCTATCTCATGCTTACAAACATTATGAAGGAATCTTCTACCGTTATCTTCGCGGGAAAGAACGCAGAAAACGTCATTGAAAATGGCTTCATGACAACCTCAAAGGATCATGAAAGCGTTTCCTTAAACGGTGTTGTATCTCGTAAGAAACAGATGGTACCTACACTGGTAAATGCCATTAGTCAGGAATCATAAAACAGAAATTTGAAGGGGCAATTTGCCCCTTCTTTATTAGAGAGGTTTCAAATATGGAAATTGAAAGAAAATTCTTAATCAAAAATCCAATTGATATTGCAGCTTATGAAAGCCACACCCTAAGCCAGGGTTATATTTCCACTAGTCCCGTCATCCGGATTCGCAAATGGGATGACAAGCGAATTCTCACGGTGAAGTCTAAGGGACTGATTTCCAGAGAAGAATTTGAAATGGAAATCAGCGAAGAAGAATTCCAAAATCTAAGGAAGAAAGTGGAAGGAAATCTCATCGAAAAGACCCGGGTCATTATTCCCATGGAAAACGGATTAAAAATCGAACTGGATATCTTCCAGGGACTCTACCAGGGTTTAATTTACGCAGAAGTAGAATTTGAATCTGAAGATGAAGCCTCACGCTTTACAGCTCCTGACTGGTTTGATCGAGAGCTTACTGGTGACGGAAAATATCAGAACTCTTCTCTTAGTAAAATGAAGGCAGACGAAATCCCAGCCTTCCTGAAATCTCTATAAAAACAAAAAGTCTGTTAGCCCAATTGCTAACAGACTTTTTTGATTGTATTGATTACTTAACGAAATAAATTTCTTCTTTCCTCATCATCGGAATTTATCTCCCTTAAATACGGCATAAGGGCTTTTCGCATTTTATACACTGCCACAAACATACCAACTATAGAAAGAAGACTTGCTGGTAAAAGATAACCAAAGGCCTGATTTATATTAACAATATTGATACCTATGGTCTGAGCATAGAATGCCATCTTAAAGAGGTCGCTCCTATTCATCTCCAGTGTTGTTTTTTCCATGAGTCCATTAAATACCAACATGAGAATCAAAGATAAAAGCAGATAGCGACCTGCCAGAGTAATAATTCTCCAGATAAAACCAAAGAAGATTCCCAAATACCAGGCCCAAATATAATCAATCAAAGACTGATTATTAAAGCCATCCGGAAACATGGTGGAAACTGGTAAAACATAAACTTCATTATAAAAGTCGTCTGTATTCTGCTTCTGGTAAACAATCATCTTCACTTGTTTTTTACCGAAAGTATAATAAACACCACTGATTCCGTTTAAATCTTCCTTGCTAACCGAATCCACATCGTGTTTCAAGAGAATATGAACACCCTGAACGTTCATCTCAAAATCTTCATCCGTCACAAGTTCTCCATCCTGTACCGTAAAGGCAGGAAGAGTCTGACCAAATAACTTTTCAAAGCCCCCAAACTGCGCAATGGCTGCAGCAGCCGGAATCACGGTTACCAGGAAGGACATCATAGTAAGAATCAGCAACAAGTATCCTACAAACTTTGAACTTTTTAAAGCTGCAAGACCAGTCAGAGCCTTGGCCTTCCCTATGGAAAGAAAGAGTTGTTCGAAAACACTAACTTTCTCATCCACGCCAAAATCATTTGGCTTAATATGGTTAGGATTAACCTCCGGGGTTGCCTTCTGCATCCCCTTTTCATCAATGTAATATCTCATAATAAATGAAAATGCTCCAAAGCTTTTCTAATTCCACCCTCTTCCACATCTGAGGTAATGAAGTTTGCAGCGGACCTAGCTTCTTCGCTTCCCTTCTCCATGCAAATGGAATTTGCGGTGAAATTTAACATATCTAAATCATTATTGCCATCACCAAATACATAAACATTTTCCGGTGATTCACCAAAATAATCAAGCAGTTTTTGAATTCCTGTGGCCTTTGAACACCCCTTTGGGCCTAACTCACAGAAATCCCCTTCTCGCTCAATATAATTAAAATACTCACGGATATAGTCCCGGAAGGCATCCAGATTACTATCCTCTGAATACCAGGCTGTGAACTTATCAAATCGGAATTCCGGATTCTCTATACGGGACACAAGCTTTCGATCCTTACTGCCAAAATAAGCAAGCAATTTCTGAGTATCTGGAATATCAAAGTTCTCCTCATCGTAACAGGTATAATCTGCATACTCATAGAGACCTCTCATCTTATATTCCCTACACTTTAATGCAATCTCCCTGCATGTGCCCTGGTCCATCTCCTGATGAAAAAGCACCTGGTCACCAAGACGCACATAGGAACCAATGCCACAGACATAGCCATCAAATCCTACTTCCCGAATAAAATCGTCCACATTTACAAATGGTCTGCCCGTATTGATAAAAATAAGATTCCCAGCTTCCCTGGCCTCAGCCAGTGCTTTTTTTGCATCTTCCGGAAAATACTTCCTTCCATCATTGGTTATCAGCGTACCATCAATATCAAAAAATAATAAATTACTCATAAAAATATCCTTAATTCTTTTATTCTACTTCTCTGTCAGAATGAAAGAATTAGAACTGCTTCATAAGGTTAATCATTTCAATTGCTCCAAGAGCACAGTCATAGCCCTTATTTCCTGCCTTTGTACCAGCACGTGTTACTGCCTGCTCAATTGTATCTGTTGTAAGAATACCGAACATGACTGGAACGCCAGTTTCCAGACCAACCTGAGCAACACCCTTAGATACTTCAGCACATACATAATCATAATGGCTTGTTTCTCCACGGATAACAGTTCCAAGAGCGATAACCGCATCATATTTACCAGACTGAGCCATCTTCTTTGCAACAAGTGGAATTTCGAATGCACCTGGTACCCAGGCAAGATCAATGTTCTCTTCTGCTACGTCATGACGTACAAGTCCGTCCTTTGCACCAGCGATAAGCTTAGAAACGATGAACTCGTTAAATCTAGCTGCAACAATACCAATCTTAATGTCTGAATTTCCTACTAACTTTCCTTCGATAACCTGCATTTTATAATCCTCCAAATTATATTTTTCTTATTAATTTATCTTATTAATTTTCCATGCAAATGAACTTGCTGAGGCATGTATTTGCATAATGCTTTCTTAAGTTACTATTTACAAAATACTTTTAAAAATTATTTCTTTTAAAGATATTTTTTTATGTCTCTTTTATAAGAGATGCTTTCTCTTTAAGTCCTCTGTGGTCTTTTCGAAGGCTGCATCTCCGTCGTCGCCATCATCCCCTAAATTGTCCAGCATATGTCCCATCTTGTCCTTCTTTGTCTTTAAGTAGAACAGATCATATGCGGATGGTTCGATTTCGATTGGCACACGCTCAACAATCTCCAAATCATAGCCCTGAAGTCCATAAACCTTCAGTGGATTGTTTGTGAGAAGCTTCATCTTGTGTACACCCAGAGAAAGAAGAATCTGCTTTCCGATTGTGTAATCACGAGCATCAGCCGGGAAACCTAAAGCCACATTCGCTTCTACGGTATCCATACCCTGATCCTGAAGCTGGTAAGCACGAATCTTATTGATCAGACCAATACCACGCCCCTCCTGTCTCATGTAGAGAAGAACACCACGGCCGGCTTTCGCAATCTGCTTCATAGCTGCCTCCAGCTGCTGTCCACAATCACATCTTGCAGAACCAAAGGCATCACCTGTAAGACATTCAGAATGTACTCGTACCAGAACTGGCTCTCCGTCAGATACATCCCCCATGGTAAGTGCTACATGATGCTCACCATTTAACTGGTTGATAAATCCGTGAATTTCAAAATTGCCATACTTAGTAGGCAGCTTTGCATGTTCTACTTCTTCTACAAAAATTTCATGTTCTTTGCGGTATTCAATAAGCTTCTCAATGGTAGAAATTTTTAAATCATGTTCCCTGGCAAAAGTAACCAGATCCTCGTAACGTGCCATTGTGCCATCATCCTTCATGATTTCGCAACAAAGGCCAACAGGCTTACATCCAGCCAGACGGCAAAGATCTACAGTTGCTTCTGTATGTCCTGGACGTTCCATAACGCCACCCTTCTTTGCTGTAAGAGGGAACATATGACCTGGACGTCTAAAGTCTGCAGCTACAGCATTATCATCCACAAAGAGTCTTGCTGTAAGGCCTCTTTCTTCTGCAGAAATACCTGTTGTTGTATTCACATGATCGATAGATACTGTGAAAGCTGTCTCATGATTGTCAGTATTAACAGCACACATTGGTGCCAGATGATACTTGTCTGCATAGGACTGATCCGTTGGCATACAAATGAGACCACGTGCCCATTTTGCCATGAGATTTACATTTTCTGTAGTTGCATGTTCTGCAGCAAAAATGATGTCTCCTTCATTTTCACGATTCTCATCATCCATCATAACAATGGCTTTACCAGCCTTGATATCTGCGAGAATTTCTTCAATTGAATTTAACTCTACTCTTTCCATAATGTTCCTTTCTTACATAAATCCGTTCTCCATGAGTGTATCCATTGAAAGTCCAGACTTCTTTTCCTTTTTAGCAGGAGCATCTCCAAAATGCATGAAATGCTCAATATATTTTCCTACCATATCATTCTCTAAATTGACACGATCACCAATCTTTTTAGAAAGTAAGGTAGTTTCATCCTTGGTATGTGGAATAATAGAAACCGAAAAGTCACAAGCCGTGACTTTGGCAACCGTCAGGCTGATACCATCCATTGCAATGGAACCCTTTTCAATAATATATTTTAAAAGATTATCATCACAGGCAATCTTTACCCAGACTGCATTATCTTCCTTATCCATAGCTGCAATCTTTCCTGTTCCATCAATATGACCACTGACGATATGTCCACCAAATCGACCATTCATCTGCATGGCTCTTTCCAGATTTACATGACTGCCTGGCTTTAAATCTCCCAGAGAAGAACGTCTAAGGGTTTCTGCCATAACGTCCGCGGTAAATCCATTTGGCGATACTGTAGTTGCTGTCAAGCAAACTCCATTGGTGGCAATACTGTCTCCCACCCTCACATCATCCATAATAGACTTTGCCTGAATAGAAAGGATGCAGGATTTTTCGCCCCTTTGAATTCCTTTAACAGTACCTATTTCTTCAATAATTCCTGTAAACATCTATCATCCTCAATTCTTTTTATATATGAGTTCCACGTCCTGATTGTGTCTTTCCAGGCCAGTGAGTGTAAAGAGCTCCGCCAAGTCCATTTGGGCAAATCCCTGTCCATCCACAGGACTTATAGCCCTCTTTCCACCAATCATTTTTGGTGCCACAAAGGCATGAACTTCATCAATGAGATGGTTTTCCAGAAGCTGCCAGGCAAGTCTGCCGCCGCCTTCCAGAAGGATTCCATCAATACCAGCCTGTCCCAACTTTTCCATGGCATCCTGCCAATCCATCTTGCCCTTATCTCCCGATGCAATGATGATTTCAAGGCCAAGCTCTTCCAATTCTTTTTGACGATGTACCCAGTCAGACCAAACAAGAGAAGCCTGATCTGGCTCTGTGGTTAAGAGAATGGTTCGAATTTCCTTTGCCGTCTTTACAATCTTTGAATCCTCTGGAATGGAAAGATAGGAATCCACAATGATACGCACCGGATTTCTACCACCTCGATCCAATCTGCAGGTGAGTTCTGGATCATCCGCAAGGAGGGTACCCATTCCCACCATAATCCCGGTATAGAGATTTCTCATTTCATGAATCTTTTCCAAAGAATCCGGTCCAGACACATACTTAGAATTTCCTGTGTATGTAGCAATCTTTCCATCCATGGTCATGGCATATTTATAAACTATGTATGGAGTCTTCTGGGTAATGTAATGGAAGAAAACATCATTTAAAGCATCGCACTCTTCCTTCATTACATGGGTCACTGTTTCCACACCATGTTCATTCAAAAACTGAAGTCCTTTGCCAGCAACTAAAGGATTGGGATCATCACTGCCCACATATACTTTCTTGATACCAGCTTCCACCACAGCCTCTGTGCAAGGTGGTTGATGTCCGTGATGGCAACATGGTTCCAGGGTGACATAGATTTCAGCCCCCCTCATATCTTCTCCCCTTTCTTTGGCATTCTTAATTGCATTTCGCTCTGCATGCAAATCACCAAATCTGGCGTGATAGCCTTCACCAATGATTCGGCCATCCTTTACAATAACAGCCCCCACCAAAGGATTGGGATTAACTGCCCCTGCTCCCTTCTTTGCCAACTCAATGGCACGAAGCATATATTCATTTTCCATTAATGTATTATCCATATTTCTTCCTTCAAAAAGAAAAGAGCCCTTGCATTAATCAAGGGCTCATAAAAGTTAAATTATTCCCGGCAAATGAACTGCCCACAGACTCTACGCCAAGCATCCCATTTACCAAATTCATCTTCTTTCATCCAGACTTTACTGTCGGCCCCGGAATTACACCGGATCTGCATACTGCTCGCGGGCTATACCGCCGGTCAGGAATTTCACCCTGCCCTGAAGATCTTATTTATTTTTATGCCAGTAATATATTTACCAGCCATAGCTATCCTAATCAATTTAGGCTGAAAAATCAAGTATTATTCAGCATCCTTACCAATTGAAAGGAATCCATTTTCATTTGCCTTAAGCAGTGCGGAAAGACCAATATTACGTCTTGTGCCATCACCTGCTACATAAATCTCACCAGTTTCAACCAGAGACTTGGCAATCTTGATCACATCGCCCTTAAACTGAATCATCTGACGACGATCCTTAGAACTCAGCTTGAAGAGGTACTGGTTCTTTGATGAAATCAGAAGGATACTGAATGAGAATACATTATCCTTACTATCTCTCATACCAGAACCGATCATACGAGAATTTGCAATGATGATTTCTGCATTCTGATCTGGCAGATACTCAGAAAGAATCAGCTTGTAAATCTTCAGGTAGTCATCTTCAGATTCAACCTGAATTGGAAGTTCAGCAACAGCAAATTCAATTGCGGAATCTGCCATCTTGATTGTACCACCTTCATCATTGATGACAGCACTGGCCTCTCTTGGAACCAGAAGTCTGAAGAACTTATTCTCGATAACCTTCTGGGATGATTCAGGTTCCACAATTACAAGTTCTGGATAAGCCTTTTCCAGCTTATTCATGGAAATGATAGCAGAATCTTCACCCTTTTCAGCAATCTCAACTAACTTTGTATACAGTTCTGCAATGGCAGGTGTCTTATACTTAACCAGTTCTACAATCTTATCTACCGCTGGAACATAGGCCATGGCAGCATTTTCCAGATAAAGGGAAATCAGCTGTTCTGTAGATGCACCCTTCTCTTCTTTGTACTGAATAACCTTGAAGAGGTTTTCCTTATCAAAGCCATCGTACTTCTGATCATATGCCTTTTCAAAGTACTTTAGAGATCTCTTATCTCCGTTGTAATCTTCCTTATTCTCTTCCTGCTCATAAATACGAGCAAGTTCGTAAGCTGCCTGAACGCTACCTAATCCAAGGGCCTCCAGGAATGCCTTTTCAATTTCATAATCGTTGGCAATGAAGAATACCTGACTCTGCTTCATAAGAGCAACCTTCAGTGCAGTTGCACCAGAACCTGCCTTTACAGCACGCTCCCACTTGTCAACCGCACTCTGCAGATTCTCACCGCCAAGATCCTTAATATCATTGATATAAGCTTCTGCTTCACCAATACCATTCTTCTGTGCTTCTTCAAAATACTTAAGAGCCTTTTCTCCATCACGACCTGAATGAAGCAGTCCGTAATAGTAGAAACGTCCCAGATAGAAAGGAACTCTCTTATGTCCTAAACGATACGCATCCTCATACCACTTGAGAGCCTTAGGATAATCCTTCTTCTCCTGGTCAAAGATATTACCAATAAGGAAAGCAAGATCTGGATCCTTGGTAGCATCAAAGAGCTGCTTTGCATAAGAGATTGTTTTCTCTAAGTCGTTATAAGGTGATTCTTTATCATAGTAAAGATCAATCAGAAGGTAAGAAGCTTTGATGGAACCAAGTTTCTTAGCCTGCTTTGCTGCAGTCATGGCAGATTCATAATCTTCCATGTAGTAGCAATATTCAGCCTCTCCATAATACTGGTTGGCTGGCATATTCTGAGACTGATCACTTACACGAGTTGGTGTAGTAAATGCAAATGAGTTTGCCGTTTCAAAAATAATTTCTTCGTACTGCTCAATAATTTCCATGGTAGCACAGACAAATCTCATGCAAGCCAGACGTCTACCCTGATAGAAGGCAAATGTAACAATACCTCTATTCATATCCTTATGGTAAAAGGTTGTACAGATACCATCTGAATACTCAGTAATGTATGGCTTTAAATTTAATTCCTCATCGAATGCATCATTGCAATATCTTAAATACTGTTCCAGACCCATCTTAGAATCTCTTGGGATAGAATCATAAGATACATACATTTCGAAATCTTTATAAGTCAGAGTTGGTGCATAATACTCTTCATCGGTTTCTTCATTGATTGTCTTAACCCAATCCTTAGGAAGCTTATGAATGTAACCATCAACCTGATTATGTACATAGGTATACTGATACTGCAGCTTGGCAGGGTCAATTGCCTTATAGTGAGGTGGCTTATGAGCCTTCTGCTTTCTCTTCTCACGAATTTCCGTATAAAGGCGATCTTTTTCCTCAAATTCGATGGAATCCGTGTGCTCACTGGCATACTTTACACGCTCATAAGCTGCGCTTGCCTTCTCATCTCCCATATCAGCAAGTTTCTTATACCAGGACATAGCTCTATCCAAATCGATTGGAATAATGAAATCAGACTTGTTACCGTATTCATCCACACGGCAAAGTCCATTTTCATAAACTGAACCAAGATTCATATAAGCAGGCTTAACGTCTAAGGCAGCAGCCTTCTCAAAGAAGGTAATAGCCTTAGAGAAATTCTGAGCCTCCAGATACATCTTAGCTGTTCTATAAACTGTTTCTGGATCTGTTGTCTGATTGGTAAACTTTTCAAGATACCCAGCTGCCTTATTTAAATCAATGTCAGTTCTGGCATTGCTATAGGCACCCTTTTCATAGAATTCACTGAGCACCATAAGTGCATCCAGTCCAAGTTGCTTGTATGTTGGATCATTAATGCCGATGGCAGAAATACCCTCCAGAACGTCCACTGCTTCCTGTGCGGATGCATTGTCCATTAAGGTCATAGCCTTGTCATACTGTAATTCAACATTGCTCTTGGTTTCTTTTGCTTGTCCGAATCTGGACAGAATTGGAATATTAGAAAAAAGTTTACTGAAAAAGCCCATTTGAAAACGTCCCTCCACGCTTAATAACGATATTTTTCACAAAATTTCGCTACGTTAGAGTATAGCACACATAATAGGGCCATTCAATAAATGAAATGGCCGAAATCCCATATATTTTCTAGATATTTGATAAAAAAAGAGCCTATAGAAAGGGGCACCTATCCGATGTCTTTCTACAAGCTCTCTATACTTCATATTCTGATAAAAAAGGAAAATTAAACAGCAGAACGCATGTACTTAATAATAGCCTTAATAGCTTCTGCTTCATCCTTGCCATCAGCCTGAATTTCGATTTCTTCATCGTTGCAAAGACCAAGGCTCATCATTCCCATGATTGATTTTGCATTGATCTTCTTATTTCCAGAAACGAAATAAATCTCACTCTCATACTGGCTAGCAGTCTGTACGATTTCCGCAACAGGGCGAGCCTCTCTAAAATTTGGTAATTCAATAGTAAATGTCTGTGCTGTCATTTCATTCTCCTTTTCTAAGTTCATCTGCAAGATCACTAATTTTTTTCAAACGATGTCTCACCCCGGATTTTCCAAGAGGTGGATCCATTTCTTCCCCCAGTTCCTGTAAGGAAAGGTAAGGAAATTGAAGCCTTATTTGGCAAATCTCCTGTAATGGAACAGGTAGACTTGATAAGCCTTGCTTCCTTGCAATATATTGAATATCATCAACCTGCCTGGCCCCTGTATTTGCTGTCTTCAGGGAATTAGCAGTATCGCAATTCACTTCTCTGTTAATAGAATTTCGAATATCCTTCAAAATTCTTGTATTTTCAAATTCCATCATTGTGCCTGAGGCCCCCATAATTCCAAGCAAGTTGGAAATGGAATCGCCATCCTTAACATATACAACGAACCGTTCATCTTTACGTTGTAATGCTTTCGCCTGAATCTGTAAGGAGGATAACATATTGGAAATTTGTTTTGCATCCGCCCTGGTTCTAAGCAAAAACTCCATTTGATATGCCTTAGAAGGCTCACCAATGGAACCTCCTCCCAGGAATACACCACGGATTAAGCTTCGTCCGCAACACTCCTTCATATAGGGAGGACTCTGAAAAGTTAGAAATCTGCCTTCCTTCACCAGATGAAGATTACTCATAAGACGATGAGTAGCTTCCGGATCAGAAAGTACTAACTTACGATGATGGATCTTTTCATCTACTAAAGAAAATGTCTCTTTCGAAATACCAAGAGCATACATCGCTTCTGTTAACATCTTTTCTTCTATTTGCTTATTCTCAACACGTATTTCCAGCGAATCTTCCCTGACTCTTCCGTTAACCATCAGAAATCCGGTAAGTTCTGCTATCATACAGTGTCTGGCTTTCACATTTTTGCTGCAAAGTTCAGCTTTTAAATCCGAAGAAAAAGACACTAGTTTTCACCCTTTACATAAGTATCATTGGCAACATCTCTGTGGAAAACTCGAACAGAATAAGGTAATTGCTGTAGTTTTTCGAACAGTTCATTTGCCACAGTAACAGAACGATGTCTGCCGCCTGTACAACCAATTGCTACAACCAGCTGATGTCTGCCTTCATTCTTAATGAATTCAGGTACCAGGAAGCGGATTAATTCCTCCAGTTTATTTACATAAAGGACGGAATCATCACTAGCCATAACATAATCACGTACTGGCTGATCATTTCCTGTCTGCTTTTTTAAGGCAGCTACATAATATGGATTTGGCATTGATCTAACATCAAATACAAAGTCCGCATCATCAGGAATTCCAAATTTATAACCAAAGGACATGATTGTAACAATCATATTCGTATAGTCCTTACCCTTTAAAACAACCTTACCAATTTCTTTCTTCAATTCTCTTGTCAGAAGGTTGCTTGTATCAATGGTATAGTCGGCAATATTTTTCAGGAAATCAATTGCTTTTCTTTCTGCCTTAATGCCATCTTCAATTCTGCCTCTACGGGCAAGCGGATGACTTCTTCTTGTTTCCTTATACCTCTTTACAAGAATTTCATCCTCTGCATCCAGGTACAAAACTTCAAAATTGAACTTATTGGATCTGAATGAATCCAGTACTGCACTTAATTCTCCCAGTGCTTTACCACTTCGAATATCAATACCAATGGCAACTTTATCGTTACTGAAATTGGCATCCTGTGATAAATCAGCAAACTTTTCAATCAATAAAACAGGCAGATTATCGACACAAAAATAGCCTTCATCTTCAAGTGTTTTTAATACGGTGGATTTACCCGCACCACTCATTCCTGTTACGATGATAAAACGCATTTGCTAAGAGCCCCTTCTCAATATTTGCAAACGAAAGCATACCTTTCGCAATAACTATTATTTTTTATATACCTATCCCAGACTGAAAACTTTCAATTATCTGCACTTTTTTTCTACTCATAAGACTTATTATTCAAAGTCACCAATCAGTCTCACTTCTGTTTCAAGCACCACACCAAGCTTTTCAAGAACCGTCTTCTGTACATGTTTAATCACATCATAAACATCTTTAGAAGTAGCGTTCCCTGCATTGATTACAAAACCACAATGCTTCTCACTAACTCTGGCTCCGCCAATCTGAAATCCTGCAAGACCAGCATCCTGAATCAGTTTACCTGCAAAATAGCCTGTAGGTCTCTTAAATGTTGAACCAGCACTTGGGAATTCAAGAGGCTGTTTATCTCTTCTTCTCTGATTGAAATCCTTCATAAGAGCTGTAATCTCATCTGGATTTCCTGGAATCAGCTTTACACGCATGGCCAGGATAACCATATCTTCATCCATAGCTCTGCTATGACGATAATCAAAATCCATTTCTGAAGCAGGAATTGTTTTCACTTCTCCATTCATAAATACATCAACAAAAGTGATGACCTGTTTCATTTCACCACCGTAGGCGCCAGCATTCATAACAACTGCACCACCTACAGAGCCAGGTATACCAGAAGCAAACTCAAGACCTGCAAGAGAATTATCTCTGGCAAAGGCCGCTACTCTTGATAATAAAGCACCAGCTTCTGCATAGATTTCTCCGTCATCCAGAAGTTCTATTTTATTAAATTCATTTAAAAGATGCAGGACTGGTTGATGAATACCTTTATCAGATACAAGAAGATTACTACCATTTCCGATGACCAGAAGATTATTGTAAGTCGCTACTGCGGCCTTCACATCATCTACGGAAGAAACTTCGATAAAAGTATCCGCTTCTCCACCTGTTCGGAATGTTGTATGTAATTTCATAGATTCACGTTCTAAAATTTTCAAAGAAGAGCCCTTCCCACATTCAATAATTTCTTGTCCATCTCTTTACACTATACTGATAAAAAATTTTACAGTTCTCCCCTAGTGAAAAAAAAGACCCTTACAGTGATAAATCTTAACTGTTAGGGTCTAATTTTTCAATATAAAAACTGTTGAAAAATCGCCGTAAATATAGCAATTCTTCGTCATTTTTCCAAAATGATTATCCTATGATTTTTACTGGATTACAGAATATGCACTGCCATACATACCTGCGTCATTACCAAGCGTTGCAAGTTCAAAACCTGCATTACGGCAAGCATGGAATGCGTATTCCTGATAATGCTTCTTTGTAACATCAAGGAGAATCTGACCTGCCTTAGAAACACCACCACCAATTACGAATACTTCTGGATCTACTACAGCTGCAATTGCGGCCAGGGCATAACCCAGCTTCTGACCGAGTTCGTCAACAAGATCATTTGCAAGTTCATCGCCTTCCTTAGCAGCATCAAAGATTTCCTTAGCAGAAATGTACTGTACTGTTCTAAGTTTTGATGGCTTATCTGTTGAATTCAGTGTCTTCTGAGCAAGTCTTACAATACCTGTTGCTGAAGCGTACTGTTCCAGACAGCCTCTCTTCCCACAGTTGCAAAGATCTGTTTCCTTTGGATCAATTGTAATATGTCCAACTTCACCACCAGCACCATTTGTACCAGATACAATCTTACCGTTAATAATGATACCACCACCAACACCTGTTCCCAGGGTAACCATTACAAGGTTCTGATGGCCCTTACCACCACCCTGCCACATTTCACCAAGAGTTGCGTAGTTTGCATCATTACCAACCTTTACTGGAAGGCCAACAAGCTTCTCTAATTCCTTAGCTGCATTGAATACGCCCCAACCTAGGTTTACGCACTTCAGTACAGTTCCATCTTCCTGAACAGGACCTGGTACATCAAGGCCTACACCCTTAATGTCAGCCTTTGTAATACCATGCTCTGCATCATATTTCTTAATAGATTCTGCGATATCTGAAAGAATATAAGCACCACCATCATCTGTACGAGTTGGGATTTCCCACTTATCCTTCATAACGCCTTCATCTGAGAAGATACCAATCTTTACTGTAGTACCACCTAAATCAACACCATATACGTAACTCATAACTTCCTCCTAATTGAAATCAAAAATTTGTTTTATATATTCAGCAGGCATCTCACCCACATAACCTGCATAAGTTTTTCATCTATGCAAATGACATTTGCACAGGTGGATTCTTACCCAAAGAATTTATTCACCATCATTCTTTTCAGAATTCTTCTGAATATTTTCTGTTACACGACGGTACAATTCCTGAGCGGCATTGTAGCCCATCTTCTTCTGTCTATGATTAATAGCCGCAGACTCCACAATAATCGCCAGGTTTCTACCAGGACGAATGGGAATACTGTGGGAAACAACCTTATTTCCAAGGAATTCCACATACTGATCTGTCATACCCAGACGGTCGTAGTTGGCGTCCTTATTCCATTCCTCCAGCTTAATAACCAGATCAATGGCATGGTTGGTTTCAACACACTCAACACCGAAGAGAGTTTTAACATCGATAATACCAATACCACGAAGCTCAATGAAGTGTCTTGTGATTTCTGGAGATTCACCCACCAAAGTATCATCACTGATTTTCTTAATCTCTACCACATCATCTGCAACCAGACGGTGACCACGCTTAATCAGTTCCAGGGCCGCTTCACTCTTACCAATACCGCTATCTCCCATCATGAGGATACCCTCACCGAATACATCCACAAGTACAGCATGGATGGAAATTCTTGGCGCCAGCTGTTCATGCAAATAGCGAACAGTCTCATGTACAAAGGATGATGTCGTAGCTGCACTGGTGAGTACAGGAATGCCATGACGTTTTCCAGCCTCAATAATAAAATCATAAGGCTTAATATCACGACAAAATACCAGACATGGAATTGGGAAAGAAAAGAGCTTATCGAAAATATCCACATTCTCTTCTCTTGTATGCATATCTGCCAGATAAGCATGCTCAACGTTACCACAAATCTGAACACGACTTGTATCGAAATGTTCAAAGAAACCTGCCAGCTGCAGAGCTGGTCTATTGATATCTGGATCATGAATCATGATCTTGTCCGTATCAATTTCAGGAGTATGATTCTGTAGATTCATTTTTTCAATGAAACTAGTTAAAGAAACACTATAGTCTTCCTGCAGTAGCATCTCCACTTACACCTCCAATTATTCATCAAATTCTGAAATATCCATGCAAATGAGATGCGCATTTCTTTGCGCAGTTCATTTGCCAAAATCGCCTTTACAGATTTAAATATTGTACCATATTCTAATTTTTTTATTCAATAAAGATTTACATAAACTGAGGGCAAATGCTATCATACCAATGAGGTATAAACATGATTGAATTTGATATTGAAACTGAATTAAAAAGGCTCCCACACTCGCCCGGCATCTATATCATGCATAATGATAAAGAGGCCATTCTTTACGTGGGAAAAGCAATCGATCTCCACAACCGTGTGCGCCAGTATTTCCGCAAGGGACATGGCCACAATGGTTCCCAGAAAATCACCAAGATGGTGTCTCAGATTGCTTATTTTGAATATATTATCACTGCTTCTGAACTGGAGGCTCTGATTCTGGAATGTAACCTGATTAAGGAGTACAGACCAAAGTACAACACCATGATGACCGATGATAAGGGCTACCCTTACATTCGTGTCACCACCGAGGAAGATTTTCCTCGCGTACTTTACAGTCACCATATGAAACACAATGCATCCGAATACTTCGGTCCTTTCACAGACGGTAAGGCTGTTCACGATACTCTGATTATGATTCGTAAGTTATTTAAAATTCGTAATTGTAATAAGGATATTGAGAAATGTATTCGCACTGGAGAAAGGCCTTGTCTCTATTACCAGATTGGTCAGTGTAGTGCTCCCTGCGCCAATCGCATTTCCAAGAAGGACTATCAGGAATCCATTGATAAGGCTAAGTCTTTCCTGAATGGTAACACCAAGGAAATCGTTGCAGATTTAAAGGTGAAAATGCAGGAACAATCTGCGAACCTGGATTTTGAAAATGCCGCCGTTACCAGAGATTTGATTCAAAGCGTGGAATCCATTATGCAAAAGCAAAGAATCAACGATACAGGTAAAAAGGATGACCGTGATGTCATTGCCATTGCAAGAAATGATAAGGACTCAGTTATTTCTATTTTCTTCGTAAGAAACGGCAGCCTTCTGGGACGTGAAAACCATCATATGGCCATTACCCCAGATGATAATAACAGTGAAATTCTCAACGCTTTTGTGAAGCAGTATTATACAGAAACCCCTTATGTCCCAAAGGAAATCTTCACTACTCTCCCAGTTTTGGAAGAAGAAATCATCAAAGAATTTCTGGAGAAAAAGCGTGGAGGCCGCGTGAGCTTTGTGGTTCCACAAAAGGGCGAGAAAAAGGGACTGATTAAGCTGGCTGAAGACAATGCAAACCTGGTGCTTCAGCAGGATATTGAAAGAATTAAAATCAAGGAAAAGAGAACCACTGGTGCATGCCAGGAAGTTGCGGACTTAATTGGCATTCCTCGCGCCAGCCGTATGGAGGCCTTCGATATCTCTCATATTTCCGGATACCATTCTGTTGCTTCCATGGTTGTTTTTGAAAATGGAATTCCCCAGAGAAATTCCTATAGAAAGTTCCGGCTGAGAACTGTGGCAGGTCCTGACGATTACGCTTCCATGAAAGAAGTTCTCACCCGCCGTTTCACAGACGAAAAACTTACCATTTATCCAGACGTACTTATGATGGATGGCGGTAAGGGACAGGTAAACATTGCCGAAATGATTCTGGACTCTTTGGGCCTGGATATTCCAGTTTGTGGTATGGTAAAGGATGATCACCACAGAACCCGTGGTCTTTATTACAAGAATAAGGAAGTAAGTTTTTCACCTGGCAGTGAAGCCATGCACATGATCACTGCTTTGCAGGATGAAACCCACAGATTTGCTATTACCTATCACAGATTACTGAGAAGTAAGGATCAGGTTCATTCTATTCTGGACGATATTGAAGGTATTGGACCTAAGAGACGTAAAGCTCTCCTACTTGCCTTCCAAGACGTGGATACCATTCGAAATATTTCCATCGAAGACCTGGCCAAGGCAGATGGCATGAACAAAAAGTCTGCAGAAGCTGTTTACAATTTCTTTCATTAACAAAAAGTACTATGAACCTTTTGCTCAAATACATATATTTATTTCTTGAATCATTTCTCAGACCAAAAAGGGTTCCCACTCTCACGAGCAGGAACCCTTATATTTTTTAAAGGATATCAGCACGAAGCTTCTTCAGTACCTGATATGTCTTACCTCTCAGTTCTTCTGCTTCGAAGAGTGAAAGCATTGTATCCATATCGAACTTAGTCTTCATTAATGTATCCAGCCAATCATTTACATAATCCTTAACATATTCAACGTTCTCTTCAGACTTATCCTTAAGAGATGCATTGATGTTATTGATATTTTCAACAATAGAAGGTGTTGTAAATGTGCTAGATGAAGTAGTTGATGTGCTTTCATCTGACAATTCAATAACCTTACCTGTCTTTGTAATGATTACCTTCTTATTTGGACTTGAATCAGCCTTCGCAGCACCACCAGCATTCTTATCAAGAAGTTTTTCTACTGCCTTAATCAGACAAACAACACTGTATGTTGCTTCCTGAGGAGACTGTTCTGTAGCTTCCTTAAGCTCATGCTGATGCCAGAGCCATTCTGACTTAAGAAGCATTTCTTCAATCTTAGAATCATCAAGAAGCTTCTGCAGATCTGGATCCATAGATAGAGTTGAACGACGGCCAAAGAGTCCGCCACCACTTGCATTTGCTTCTGCTTTCTTGTAACGAGAAGGAACAATGATTTCGCTGTATGTCTTCTCAAGATGCTTTAATGCTGACTTTGGATCATATTCGCCATTGATAATCTGAATCTTTCCGCCATTAAGGCCATTGATAATCATGTCTTCACAAGCCATGAATACAAGTGTCTTCTGACGATCGTCGATCATCTGCTTGATTTCATAATTTGTCTTAGACTTTTCAAGGATTGCATTCTTACGTACCTTGAATGCCTTAATCTTCTCCTTAATACTGAAGAACATCTTCAGAAGAGATGGATTTGCATTTACGTAATCATTAATCCATGTAAGTTCTACATATTGGTGTTCAATCTTGTTAGAAAGTTCGTATACATTGTATCCATCGAATACAACGTTTAATGTTGTATACAACTTCTCCAGGATTTCATACTTTTCTTCCCACTGTCTGCCAGCAACTTCTGAATTTACAAGTGCCTTAATTCCACAATCGTAGAATACAAGGTTGTACTCATATAAACCTTCAAAGATATTTGTCTTTCCAGATAACTGAGCACCTGCACCAAGAATCTGAAGATTCTTCTTCATCTCTGGTTCATTTTCGATATAAAGATATACCTTCTTAACAAAGCCAGAAACTTCATTAATCAGTGTATCAATTCTCTTATTGTAAAGTTCCTGCTTTGAAATAGCTGTCAGAACATTACGTGAAAGAACACTTGTATCCTGTGTGCTGTTTACATTGCGAATGAGTTCCTTAAAACTCTCATATACAGACATGTTGTCAATTGGAATATACTCAGCATTTAATCCATAGAATTCAAATGCCTTGTTGTAATCCTTATTGGCAATAAATGTATTGAAGAGTCCGATAGAGAACTGAGTTTTATAATCATTTCCTACATGTGGATCTTCTACTACATAATCATAGAGAACTTCCAGATTGCTTAAGTATGCTTCTGAATTTGCAAGGGAAGTTGGAAGACCCATTTCCATTACAACATTAATCAGATCCATATATCCAAGTAATGCCTTATCAAAGTTCTTTGGTCTCTCATCATCTTCCAGAATCTGATAACTTACGTTGATAAGAAGTGGTGCAATTCTTTCACCAATCAAACGCATTGCTTCGCCAAATTTTTCTCTCTGATAGAGATAGATAAGCCAAACGCTATAACGATAGATTCCTGTAGTATTAATTGGAACATCGATATCAGAAGGATCAATTTCGCCATATACAAACTTGAATAAAGGCTCAATCCACTCATCAATCTCATATCTTTCTTTTGCTTTAATGTTTTCATCAACGAAATCACCAAGTTCGTACAGTTTCGTGCACTGTGCCTTGACATCGTCGTCAACCTTCATCGTTTTCAGATCAAAGTTGTTATCCTTCAGATAATCAATAACAAGTGTGTAGAAGCCATCCTCTACCTGCTCGTTGAGGAAACGTATAAGCAACCCCTTATTATTGGATGCAGCAATAGACAATACATTGTCTGTACCCGAAATATTTGCTGGTAATGCCATAACCGTACTCCTCCTAATTAAATATACGTTAAATATTAACCTATATTAAAATGATAGTCAACGTCATTTTGTTGATATTTAACAGTTTCTTTTGTGTATTTTGCACAAAGTTGTCTTTTTTCACCAAAAATGATTACATATTGTCAAATTCAATCAAAAAATCAATCATTCATTAAGCCAGCCAAACGCAGAATTGCCCTGGCATTTGTTGTGGTACACGGGCCATTTTGAATTTTATAAGAGAATTTTAACTCATTTTCATCGTAATACTCAGAAAAATGATAATTATCTGCCTTGTCATTATTTTTTGTTGTAATATTGCACAACTCAAAGTCATGCGTAGATACAAGTACCATATTATTATCAACCGAAAGCTTCTGTAAGGCCTCTTTTGCGCCTACAATTCGATCAGCTGAATTTGTTCCCTTGAAGATTTCATCAATCAGGCAGAAAGCTGGCAGATCACCACTTTGCTTTCTCTCTTCAATGTATTCAGCCATGGACTTAATTCTTAAGATCTCGGCATAGAAGGTGGAAATTCCATTTGCCACATCATCATGTACACGCATGGATGTAAAGATTCTCATGACTGGCGCCTTAAAGGAATCTGCAGTTACACCCGTTCCAATATAGGCAAGCACCAGATTTAAAGCCAGGGTTCTGAGATATGTTGTTTTACCAGACATGTTAGAGCCAGTAATAATGGTCAGTGCCTTTTCCACTGTGGCCACATTGCCCACCACTGCACTTGTCTGAATCATAGGATGGCGCATATTTTCCGCCACTACCTTCATCTCTGTACCTGGAAGAATTTCTGCTTCTGTTACGTCACGAATCAGGAAAATCTCTGAAAGAGACATAAGTTCTTCAAAACGGCCAATAAGTACAAGGGCCTCCTCGAAGACCTTTCCTGATTTCTTCTGCCACTTGAAGGCAGCATAAGCAATATAAAAATCATAACCAAGGAATCCAGCCAGAATCAGATGCAGTACCGGATTATATGTGAGTGCATCAAACTGATTAATTCTCTGCATGGCTTTCATCTTCTTCATCATACCCTGATTGCCTGAAATCTCCTCCTTCATATCTCTGAGAAGTCTCGACTTAAAATCTCCATTTGCAATCAGCTGAAGCAATTTTTGAAAATCACCTGTGGATGGACCATAGGCCTTCAGTTCATATTCATATTTTGCAAGATTTGCTGACATAGAACTGGTAAGGATAAAACTGACAGCAAATACGGCAAATGGAATTGCCATGGATTTTGCGCCCAGCAAATTAGCCAGAATTGCATAAACATTGGCCACAGGAATTAAAATCATTAAAAGGAAATAGAAAAATGGAAATCCCTTACCATCTTCTTTGGAAGTATCTTCCTGTAAAGCTTCTTCTTTTGAAGTATCTTTCTTCAGAGCCTCTTCCTTTGAAGAGTCATCTTTGCTTTCCTCTTCCATTTCTTCCGTTTCTAAAGTATTTTTTCTTTCTTCTTCTGCCTTTTTCTTCTCCTCTTCCCTTAGATGAATGGTCTCGGAGGCAGCCTCGAAATCAACAAGAAGATCTGGATTTTCTGACAGCTCTTTGGCTGCATCAAATCTATCCTTTCTCTCCTCTATATGATTCTTCTTTAAAGAAACAGTCTCTGCAAAAATCGACTTACCAAGACTGGTATGTCCTAAATTCAGTAACTGAAAGAGAGAACCTTTACCTAAAAGATCCAGATCCATGGAAAGGGTATCATCATCCTGTAAATAATCCTTACCATCCTCTTCAATGGTCTTCCATCTATCATCCAGGCGGAATAAATGTCTGGATAAAACTGCAGTTCTCGCCAGTAAATGTTTCTTCTCTTCCGCTTCTTTATCGGAAATGCGAATCAAAATAAAAAAGGCAACAAATAAAACAATACCAGCAGGCAGGAAATAATTTCCATTTACCAGTCCCAGATACGTGAGCACAAAGGCCGCCAGGAAAGAAATCAATCTTGCCACGGCAATTCCATTTTCCCTTTTCTTTATTGCATCTGCTTTAATTCTGTCTTCTTCTTTTTCTTTTAATATTTTATTCTTAAATTCTTCCGTCATTTCTGCCTCGTATTCGTTTAGTTCTAGTTTTCCCCTAAGCAGCAAATGGATTTGTCGCAAATCCATCACCTATGACAGTATAATTGTTTCCTCAAAGTCCTGCAAGAAAGTACAAGATTGATTTTTCATACCCCATGTTTTAGAATGAAATCAGTATTAAATTTATAGAAAGAGGGTATCTGAAATGGGTAGACATAGTTTTTTAGAGGGCTTAGCCACTTTTACTGTAGCCGCAGTTACTGCTGCCGGAATCTGTTATCTGTTCAAGGATGAAATCAAGGGAACAAAGACATACCAGGATCTCAATGATAAATATGATGTAGATTCAAAGATTAATCTTGCCGCTGATAAGGCAAAGAACGCTGCTTCAAAGGCAAAGGATACAGCTTTTGAATTAAAGGATAAGGCCTTTGTTGTAAAGGATGATCTGATGGGCAAGTACAATCAGATGAAGGGTAGCGAAGAAAATCTTTTTGATGACGACGAAATCATTCTGGATGAAAGCGATGTAGAAGAAAGAGATTATGTTCGTGTTGATAACGAAGATGATGACTCTGATCCTATTCCTTCTACAGATGAAAAGTCTGATGTAGACAACATCGTTCTTGACTAATTCTCATCTTTA
>OMVA01000079.1 GCA_900314445.1 uncultured Lachnospiraceae bacterium
TTTCCTTCATAGTTTCTGATTCCTTTGCATTGTTAATTGTTGTCATGTTCATAGTTCTTGATTCCTTTGCATTGTTAATTGTTGTCATGTTCATAGTTCTTGATTCCTTTGCGTTGTTAATTGTTGTCATGTTCATAGTTTTTAATTCCTTTCTCGCATTAGCGTTTGTAAATGGATTTGTATTTGAATCCTTCATGCTTTTATTTCCTTTCCTTGCTTGTTTTCAAGTTTCTAAGCTTATTCTAGACGCGAGATTGAAAAATGTGCGGAAATCAAACGCGCGTTTATTGAAAGACAAGTCGGGAGAGTGTAAGATGATAGAAAACAACGAATAAACGCATAAGGAGCAAACATGAAACTGGATTACAAGAAAAGTAAAGAACTACTGGAACTCCGATATAAAAAATTAATGAGTTATGTGGATGGAACCAGAGCCCTGGTCAGTCCATTTGTAGAAACGGAGAAGGGGAACTTCAGTAAAGCCAAAGCCAAAGGTCTGGTTAAAAAAATTCTGCAGGAAGTGAGTGGTTGCAGTAAAAGGAATATTGCAGGCTGGGATAAGTTGAAGCCAGAAGCCAGGGAAAATGCCGAGAAAAGATATGCCCTTTATGAGTCTTATCTTTATATGATGATTACCCTGGCCTATGTGCAGGCCAAGTGTCATAAGGAGAGGCCGGAGCTTATGGATGCTGTGGAAATATATGGCCTGGAATTCGATACCAGTTTTGGCGGACTGATTCGAAGAGCCTTTATTTTCGATGATTTTCTTCAGGATAAATATGAGACAACAAGTGTCACAGGTACGCTTCAGGATTTAAATGATTACACTTCTTATCTTATGACGGTGCATTCTGTTTTGGGGTCTGTGCGCTGCTTGATTTACGTTTTGGGAGATTATAAATTTAAAGGAGAGTATTCAGATCCCTCCAAATTAGAATGGTTGGAAGAGGATATGGAACTAGAAGAATTAAGTGCCGAAGAGCAAAAGTATCTGGATGAAGTTATGGAAGAGGAAGCAGATTCATACAAGCAGGAAGAGGAATTATTTAAAAAGAACTTCCCATATGTAGAAGATTTTGTTCAGGCATTTGCCATATATCGAGAGGCTTATTTTGTTCCGGGAGCCAAGGATAATTTCCAGGAAAACATGCGCCGTGGGGTTCTTTCTTTTTTAGAGAAGGAAGGACTGAGTATGCAAAATGTAGATGTATTAGATGACGCTTTGTTCAATGTGTTTAAGGCAGAAAAGGTGGTACGTAATGAGTGGAGAAAATTACATTCTTAAGATGATTGCTGAGTATCGCGCTGCTAGAGAGGAGCTGCGGACAAGAGGAAGAGAAAGTAGGGACGGCCGGACAGCCCGGCTTGAGGACCTTCGTCTCTATCATTATTTTGAAACAGGGAAAGAAAAATATGCTTCCTACAAAAAGGTGGTATCAATCTTTTCTCATAAAAATCTGGAGAGTCTTAGCCAGGAAATGGCAAAGCTCCTTTCCAATAAGAGATATTATGCCTCATTCAAATTAAGTGATGAGTATGCTGGCTTTGCCAGAGACTATCGGACTTATCTGGAAGAAAAAAAGGTAAAGGGCTTATCTGCCAAAGACCTGGACATCTCATTTGCCATGAAAAACTTGAAAGAAGAAAGTGGTGCAAATGTACTTGGCTTCTTAAAAAAAGAATATAAAGAGAACAAGCTTCAGGTTTTGCGGAGAATTGCAGAGTCTGCAGCAATCATTCAGCTTATGAGTGAGTGCGCTTCTCATCCAGAAAAGTATCGTGCCAGTCAGGGAGCCAATCAGGCTGAGCAGCTAATTAAAAGTGGTGCCATTGAGACAAGAGGGAATGGACTGAATCTGGAAGAACATAAAAAGGAAATTCAGACATTCTTTGAGAGACTTTCCAGAGAGCCAAGGGAAAAGGGCTTTATTATGCGACTGGATTCCAGAGGCTTTACCACAACCTCCCTTATGATTGTGGATCAATTTTATCTGACAGATGAAGCCATGAACGAGGTGGGAAGTTACAGAGCATATCAGAAAGAATTAAGAAAAAACCAGGAGAATCAAGAGAAAGATCAGGGAAGGAATCAAGAAAGCAATCAAGAAAGCAGGCAGGGAAATTCAATAAATGAGCAGGCATCAGGAGGGCAGATACAGGAAGTAGAAAATCAAAATTACTTCTTCACGGTTTTTGCTCTGGATGAAGCCAGGGCCGGGAAAAATGGAAAGGCAGATATGGGAATTGCAGAATTGATTTCGGATGGCCTGGTTCTGGGAGATTTTGAAAATGCTTTAAAAGAGTATGCTGATCGTTCGGAAGCTGAGGAAGATTTAGCGGATTTGCCAGTCTTTGAAAATATAGATATCGATGGGCTGAATTGTTTTGCGGATTTAATCGGAAAGAATACAAGACGTAGAGAAGAGATAAAGGCGAGACAGGAAGAGGAGGCAGCTCTCAGGGAAGAGTATCTAAGAGAAAATGAGGAATGCCTTAAGGAGCTTGAGAAGAAGAAAGAGAAGCGGAGGAAAAACTTCCCGCTTACCCTATAGAAAACGTTATATTTCTTATGTACAGTCTGGTGTATTTGTAGTAATATGACTTTTGGAAAATAAATATTAATTGAAAAAGGGAGCTGCCAGAGCGGCTGAGAGGATACTGTGCGTATCGACCTGTTACCTGATTTGGATAATGCCAACGTAGGGATATATGTGAGTGTAATAAGAGCAGATATGTCTTTGGGCGTATCTGCTCTTTTTTCTTTGCTATTTGATGAATTCTGGCGGCGAAGATAAGTGGAGCGGAAGGGTAATGCTGAAGGTGAGCGGAGCTGAAGGCTAATGGCGAAGGTGAGCGTGGCCAAAGAGATGGTGAAGGAGAAGGAAGAAGGGGAAAGATGAAAAAAGTATTAACAATCGCAGGCAGTGATTCCAGTGGGGGCGCGGGAATTCAGGCGGATTTAAAAACCATGATGGCTCATGGAGTATATGGCATGTCGGTGATTACAGCACTTACCGCCCAGAACACTTGTGGGGTAAAGGCAGTTCTGCCAGTGGAGCCAGACTTTCTGGCTTGCCAGCTGGATGCTGTTTTTCAGGACATCATGCCAGATGCGGTGAAGATTGGCATGGTGCCATCTGCCGGGGCAGTGAAGGTTATTGCAGAGGCTTTGAAAAAATATAAGGCCAGAAATGTGGTGCTGGACCCAGTCATGCTTTCCACCAGTGGTACTACCCTTGCGGGAACTGGGGCGGTGGAAGCTATGAAGACTTTGCTGTTTCCACGTTGTGACCTGATTACTCCCAATATTCCAGAACTGGCAAATCTGATTATGGATGGAGATGCCAAGGAGGCGAGGAATGGGAGAAGCAATGGCAATCTCATTTGCACCCAGGCGGAGATGGAGCTTGTGGTCAGGGTGGCAGGCAACCGTTATGGTGTGGCAATTCTCTGTAAGGGTGGTCATTTGCCGGGGCATGCGGATGATGTGCTGGTGCAGGGAGACAAGGTGACCTGGTATCCAGGAAAGAAGATTGCAAATTCCAACACCCATGGCACGGGATGCACTTTGTCCAGCGCCATTGCCTGCAATCTGGCGAAGGGCATGGAGCTTGCAGCTGCAGTGAAACATGGAAAGGAATATTTAACTTCTGCCATTGCAGAAGGATTAGATATTGGACAGGGACATGGTCCGCTAAATCATTTAACAGGAGGGTTCAAATGGTAACGATTAATGGGGAAAAATATGCTTTTGCAGGCAAGTCACTTTTGGAGGGACTTTCGGCTCTGGACTACGACGAGGACAGACTGAAGACCATCGTGATTGAGTACAACGAAATCATTCTTCGCAAAGAAGACTATGAAGGAATCAGCTTGAAGGATGGGGACGTGATGGAAATTGTATGCTTCATGGGCGGCGGTTGTTAGGGTAAAAGCTCATGTGTAGATAAAGCAGGAAAGGGAGAATAAACAATGGATGAGAAAGAAGAAACAAGGGTAGAAGAGGCAGCAAAGTCAGGTGTGGTCAAGGCAGATGCAGTCAGGGCAGATGCGGCAAAGAGACTGGCAGATGACAAATTCATACTGGGTGGTCATGAGTTTTCTTCCAGATTCATTTTAGGATCTGGTAAGTATTCCATGAAACTGATTGATGCTGCAGTAAAGGATGCTGGTGCGGAGATTATTACACTGGCTGTCAGACGTGCAAACACAAAGGATCAGGAAAATATTCTGGACTACATTCCAAAGAATGTAACCCTTCTGCCTAACACTTCTGGCGCAAGAAATGCGGATGAAGCAGTTCGAATCGCAAGACTGGCAAGGGCTCTTGGCTGTGGCGATTTCGTTAAGGTTGAAATTATGAGAGATACAAAATATCTCCTGCCAGATAATCAGGAAACCATTAAGGCCACAGAAATTCTGGCAAATGAGGGATTTGTGGTTCTGCCTTACATGTACCCAGATCTGAATGCAGCAAGAGATCTTGTGAATGCAGGTGCTGCAGCGGTTATGCCACTGGCATCTCCGATTGGTTCTAACAAGGGCCTGGCAACTAAGGACTTTATCCAGATTCTGATTAATGAAATCGACCTGCCTATCATTGTGGATGCAGGTATCGGCCGCCCTTCACAGGCATGCGAAGCTATGGAAATGGGCGCTGCTGCTATCATGGCCAACACGGCTCTTGCAACAGCAGGTGACCTGCCACTGATGGCTTCTGCATTCAAGGATGCCATTATTGCCGGACGTAAGGCTTATCTTTCTGGTCTGGGCCGTGTCCTGACTCGTGGTGCTTCTGCATCAGACCCACTGACTGGATTCCTGCGCAATTAAGTTTTTCTATGCAAATGGACGGAGCATTTGCAAATGGAATGCCCGGCAATCTCATTTGCCGGAGGACTGCAATTTCGAAAGAGTAGGAATCGGGAGGTTGAAATTTGAAAATGGAAAATCAATTTTTTGTAGATGCAGATAATTTGTCAGAGGAAGGTCTGGCCAAGAAACATCGTCTGGAGACGGACCCATCATGTCGTACCAATCATATGGAATACATGGAGGGCATGGAGCAGATTCAGTCGGATGTGCGGGAAAAGGTTATGAAGGAAATGGCGGAGTACGACTACAGCAAGTACACAGCTGTGGATGTAAGACGGGCTCTGGAGCATGAGGTGTGCAGCCTGGAAGATTTCAAGGCCCTTCTTTCACCAGCGGCGGAACCATTTCTGGAAAAGATGGCGGAGAGGGCTCGCCTGGAGACCAGTCGCCATTTTGGAAATACAGTTTATCTTTTTACACCACTCTATATTTCCAATTATTGTGAGAACTATTGTGTTTACTGTGGCTTCAATTGCTACAACAAGATTCATCGTATGAAGTTGAACCGGGAACAGATGGAGCATGAAATGAAGGTCATTGCGGACTCTGGCATGGAAGAGATTCTGATTCTGACAGGAGAGAGCCGTGGCGCCAGTGATGTGAAGTACATTGGAGAAGCCTGCAAGATTGCTCGTAAGTATTTCCGTATGGTGGGCATTGAGGTTTATCCAATGAACACAGAGGACTACAAGTATCTCCATGAGTGTGGCGTGGATTATGTCACGGTTTTTCAGGAAACCTATGACACAGACTGCTACGAGAAGCTGCATCTTATGGGACATAAGAGAGTATGGCCTTACAGATTTGAATCACAGGAAAGAGCCCTGATGGGAGGCATGCGTGGCGTTGCCTTCTCTGCTTTGCTGGGACTTTCTGACTTTAGAAAGGACGCTCTGGCAACGGCATATCATTGCTATCTTCTGCAGAGAAAGTATCCACAGGCAGAGATGTCTCTGTCCTGCCCAAGACTTCGTCCAATCATCAACAATGATAAGATTAATCCTTTGGATGTGGGTGAAAGACAGCTTTGCCAGATCATTTGCGCTTACCGTATCTTCCTGCCTTATGTGGGCATCACGGTTTCTTCCCGTGAGAGCGGTCAGTTCCGTAACGGCATTGTAAAGATTGCTGCCACCAAGGTTTCTGCCGGCGTTTCCACAGGAATCGGCGACCATGAGCAGAAGTATTCCGGCGAAACGGATGTGGATGCTTGCGGCGATGAGCAGTTCGAAATCGAGGATACCAGAAGCTTCCATAAAATGTATGACGACATGTCAGCAGGC
This sequence comes from uncultured Lachnospiraceae bacterium, assembly GCA_900314445.1. GTDB lineage: Bacteria > Bacillota > Clostridia > Lachnospirales > Lachnospiraceae > Eubacterium_Q. The sequence continues at coordinate 6,159 of OMVA01000079.1, forward strand.
GGCCTGCAGCCGGTGCTGAATGATTATGTGTATGTATAAATCTATGGCAAATGGGATTGGCGCAAAATCCATTTGCAAGATAAAACGAAATAGAGAGTGAGAAACTGGTATGAGAAAATTTGATTCAACTTTGTACTTCATCACGGACAGCACGCCCTACCAGGAAGAGGAGTTCTTAAGGCGCGTGGAGGCGGGGCTTCGCGGTGGTGCAACCCTACTGCAGCTCAGGGAAAAGAATAGGTCAACCCTGGAATATATTGAGCTGGCTGAGAAGGTTCATGCCATTTCGAAGAAGTACAATGTTCCATTAATTATTGATGACCGTGTGGATGTGGCACTGGCCGTAGATGCAGAAGGCGTTCATGTTGGGACCACCGATATGCCAGTGGCCATGGCGAGACGCCTTATGGGACCGGACAAAATTGTGGGTGCCACAGCAAAGACGGTTGAGAGGGCCAGGGAAGCCTGCGAAGGTGGTGCAGATTATCTGGGAGTTGGTGCCATTTATCCAACCACCACCAAGGTTGTGACCATTATTACCAAGACAGAAACACTGAATGATATTTGTCATGCCGTACCAATTCCGGCAAATGCTATTGGCGGACTGAATGCCACAAATTTAGATGTGCTGGCAGGAATTCCTATTGGAGGAATCTGCGCGGTGTCATCCATTATGAAGGCGGATGATCCGGAAACGGCAGCAAGGGAACTTAAGGCGGCTTACCTCCAGTTGAGAAATAAGGGATAAAAAGGGACTGGAAAGTATGGGGCAAGTTCATTTGCCAGTTAATTGTAGATCGAATGGGGCAAGTTCATTTGCCGAACAGATTAGTGAATAGAAAGCGATGATAGGGAGAAAGTAAATGTCAGAGATGAATACAAATTACACAACACAGATGGATGCTGCCCGTAAGGGAATTGTGACTCCTGAAATGGTTTGTGTTGCAGAGAAAGAAAAGATGGAAGTGGATAAGCTGATGGGACTTGTGGCAGAGGGAAAGGTAGCAATTCCTGCCAACAAGAATCACAAGTCACTTAGTCCGGAAGGAATCGGAAGCATGCTTCGCACCAAGATTAACGTAAATCTTGGAGTATCCAGAGATTGCAAGGATTACGATGTGGAGATGGAGAAGGTTATGAGTGCGGTTGACATGGGAGCCGAGGCCATCATGGATCTGTCCAGTCATGGAAACACCCAGCCTTTCCGTCAGAAGCTGACTAGTGAATGTCCGGTTATGATTGGTACCGTTCCGGTGTATGACAGTGTCATTCATTACCAGAGAGATCTTGCAGAACTGACAGCCAAGGATTTTGTGGATGTGGTAAGACTCCATGCTCAGGATGGTGTGGATTTCGTAACCCTGCACTGCGGCATTACTCGTAAGACCATTGAACAGATTAAGAATCATAAGAGAAAAATGAACATTGTGTCACGTGGTGGTAGCCTTGTGTTTGCCTGGATGTGTATGACAGGTCAGGAAAATCCATTCTATGAATACTATGATGAAATCCTGGATATCTGTGAGGAATATGATGTGACAGTTTCCTTAGGAGATGCCTGCAGACCTGGATGCCTTGCGGATGCAACAGACGTTTGCCAGATTGAAGAACTGGTTCGCCTGGGTGAACTGACAAAGCGTGCCTGGGCACATAATGTTCAGGTTATGGTGGAAGGTCCTGGCCATGTGCCACTGGATCAGATTGCAGCAAATATGCAGGTGCAGAAGACTATTTGCATGGGCGCTCCTTTCTATGTATTGGGACCTCTGGTTACAGATATTGCACCTGGTTATGATCACATCACAGCAGCCATTGGTGGAGCCATTGCAGCCACAGCAGGAGCGGCTTTCCTCTGCTATGTAACACCAGCCGAGCACCTGGCTCTTCCCAATGTGGACGATGTTAAGCAGGGTATCATTGCCTCCAAGATTGCAGCCCATGCAGCAGACATTGCCAAGGGCATTCCAGGGGCTCGTGATATGGATGACAAGATGGCAGATGCCAGACGCGTTCTTGACTGGGATGCTCAGTTCGCTTGCGCTCTGGATCCAGACACAGCAAGAGCCATTCGAAATGACCGCCTGCCAGAGGACGACCACGATGAGGCCTGCTCTATGTGTGGCAAGTTCTGCGCAGTCAGAAGTATGAACAAGGCCCTGGCTGGAGAATACATTGATATTATCTAGTTAGAAATATATGGATATTATCTAGTTGGAAATATGGATATGCACTAACTAAGAAAGTTGAGGTCAGCCCTGTGGTTGGCCTCTTTTCTTGCCTGCATATGGGAAAACCGGGAAAGAATAAAAACAAAAATGTAAGAAAATATGGGGAGAAATCATGTATAATTACTTTGGTTTATGCACTTTCAGGAAAAGAGTTTTCTTGGAAGGCTGCCATATATGGAGGTTGTATTATGAAAAAAGTAATTGGGGTTATTGTGGGAATTATTCTTGTGCTGGCAGTGGTTTTCTTTGTGGGAGCACGTGGCTATGCCAAGAAACATACGGTAGTTTTGACCAATGCAAATGAGTCCTCTGAACAAATCACCCCACTAAAGGGAAAAGTGAATATCCGTGTAAAAGAGGATATGAGCATTGTCTTTATTGAGAGAGAAAAGGCAGATGGAAGCGCGGCAGACGGCCTTGCCACTGTGGTGGAATGTAAGGCAGGAAAGAAGACTGCAGTTCAGTTGAATCCTGGTTCCTGGTATATGGTACTCAGCGATAAGGAAGTTACTCTGACACCGGCAGATGTGAGAGTACAGTAGAAAGAAGTTTAGTTGTAAGATAGAGTACATGACGAAAGAATGACATGAGCAGTTCATTTGCATGTCTTGAGGAAATGAAATGACCACACTAGAATTACTGACAAAAGAAGAAATTGAGAAAATTTATAAGGAACATATGGTAATTGACTTTCCAGCGGATGAGTTGAAACCACTGCCTATGATTTACAAGGCCATGGATGCGGGCAAGTATGAGTGCTATGGCCTGAAGGATGATGGGGGAATTTGTGGATATTGCTTCCTGGTGAAGCTGGGCAAAGATTATCTGGGAGACTACATTGCCACTTACCCGGAGATTCGCAATAAGGGACTGGGAGCGGAGCTTGTGCATCACATGGCTGAGATGCTGAAGAACGCCCACAGTTTGATTGTGGAAGTGGAAGATCCGGAATTTGCCGAGACGGAGGAGGACCGAATACTTCAGACTCGTCGCCTGAATTTTTACCTGCGAAATGGAGTAATCGATACTGGCGTGAAGGCAAGATGTTTTGGCGTGCCTTTCAAAATTCTGGAAATTGTCACAAGTCACCCTCATAGCAAGGAAGAATTGCAGGATTTATATCGCAGACATTACGCGGCCGTTTTGCCAAAGGAAATGTTTGAGAAGAATGTAGAAATTTAAGAAATCGGAAATTCAAAAAGTTTTGGGAATGCAAGACAGCGTGAAAAATGAGATAAATTAGAAAAGTAATAGATTAGGAAAATGATCACTAGGAGACTCCTTCATGAAGTTTGGACGTATTTGTTCCACAATTTTAATAGCCTGTTTTCTCGCCAGCAACCTGACTGCCTGCGGCCCAAGTGCCAAGGAAGCGGCCTGGATGCAGAAGATGTCAGACCTCTATTCTGACGACAGTTTCACACTTGTGGGAGAGCCGGAGGACGACAGCACATTCACCGAGGGAAATAGCATTGAACTCAAGTCTGCCAAGTACCCGGCTTATCAGATTATAGTTGGCAGTGCAAATGAGTTGTCCTTAGACGCCAAAAAGAGGGAAGAACCTGCAGAGTACACAAGTCCAGAGCAGACACCACTTCTCAGCAATTATGAATCCATTGTTCATGAGGAAGATATCCGTGAATATGACAGTGAACTGCTGGAAGGCCTGTATCCGGAAAATGATTTTGAGATGACGGAGGTGCGCAGTACATTTGCACCACTGGTTGCCACAAACAGTGAGGAATTTATTTCCACCTATGCGGATGTGTCTTTCACGGCGGAGGTTTATTTTGAAGAGGAAATGCCTATTCGTAAGGATGATATTGCCAAGCTTCTTCGCTTTGCCAAGGCCAATCCTAGGGGTACGGATATTACCATTTATTATTACATCGGTGACCGGGAGAACAAGGGGGACTATGTGCGTAAGTATTCCCTGAGGACGGATTCGCCGGAGCACATTCTGTACTTTAAGTATAAAGAGCTTACCACAGATGATAGTGGTAAACAGGGCTATGAGGAGGAAACATTCTATAAGGATGTGGACATGAGCCAGGTAAGGGAATAAGGTCATATATGCAGTTGGGGTATGATTTATAATTCTTAGCCAATTAATTTCTTATTGAGATATTTAATTCATATGCTCAATGTAGAATTCTTCTCCGGTATCCAGACAGATGCAGGCCAGCCTTCCTAATTCATTGCTACATGCACAGTCGATGGAAATGTGGTTGTTTGCACGGTAGATAAAACCAGGTTTTGGATTTTCATCGATAAGTTGAGTTGGTGTATGGCCTGACACAACATATTTGTCAGGGAAATATTGCACGGAATAATCGGCTCGCTCCCAGAGCAAATCCCCAAGGGTGTAGTCGACCATTTCCTTTTCTGGTCGGAAGTTGCCAAGACCGGCATGAACCAGTAAATAATTTTTACCAGCAACCTGAACTTCTTCATAGGCCAGCATGTTTTGCATGAATTCAAAGACCTGAACTCTTTCAGGAACACGGAGCTGCTTCAACTCACTTAGGGTTTCTTTTGCACCGTTGTAATACCAGTTCATAAGAGAATCCATCTCATCCATATCTTCATCAAATGAAATATCCTGAATATCTTTAAAGAGAAATGGCAGTGCCTGAACAGCCATGAGCTCGTGATTTCCCGCCAGGCAAATGGCATTTGGAAGCTGCATTAAGTATTGCAGGGCCTTCACAGGATGAGGACCACGGTCAATGACATCCCCCAGAACGTAGAGGGTGTCCTGATCGCTGAAGTTGATTTTCTCCAGCATCTTGCGTAGCATCGCGTATTCTCCATGAATATCTGAAAGTACATATGTCGCCATGTGTTTCTCCTTTATTTGTTGCAGGTAAAACGTGTACCGCACTCCTGGGGAAGGGAACGCGTAAATAAATTATAACAGGTAAAGGGTGGATTTTTGTGAATTAATAGTTTATTTACAGTTGTTTTCTTAGGAAATTAATTTCAACGGTAGAGGATTGGACAGGAAAATATGGGTGATACAGTTGGATTGAAAAATCCAGAATTTCAACTGTATTGAATTATGACATTGAGGAAAGTAACTGTAGGAAGCTCTTGAGATTCCCAAGGGTACAATCGTATAATGAAGCCGGAGTGAGCCATTTGTCATTATCACTTCAGAATGGAGATAGAAAAATGTTTTACGTACCAGATGGAACTGAACGTTGTGGATATTATGAGTGCGAGGACTGTGGATCCAGATTTTTGGACAGACGTATCGCACCTACACTTGTGTGCCCTTATTGTGGTAAGGAAGTGGATATGGAGATTGGACCAGATGAGGAGATGCCTGTTGTTAAGGAATCTGCAAAACTGATTCAGATGCTGACTGGTGAGGATGTGGAGAAATACGATACACTTCTGAGCCTTGCAATTACTGGTGGAGATTACAGCTGGATTTAGGAGGAAATACAATGCCATTTATTAATTCAAAAATTAGTATGAAAATTAGTCAGGAGCAGGAAACGGAATTAAAGACACGACTTGGTCAGTCAATTTCAATTATTCCAGGCAAGAGTGAATCCTGGCTTATGACAGGTTTTGAGGATGGATATCATCTTTATTTCCGTGGCGACAATTCAGAAGCTATGGCTTTTGTTGAGGTTATGATTTTTGGTTCAGAAAATGCAGAGGCATTTGAAAAACTGACAGCAGAAATTTGCAATATCTTTGGAGATGTTTTAGGAATTGCAGCAGACCATATCTATGTAAAATATACACCAGCAAGTAGCTGGGGATGGAATGGTAGTAATTTTTAAGGCAATGAAATCTCTGCTTTCTGACTAAAAACACATCTATTTAAAACAGCCAATCGTAAGAAATGGAAAGAAGGCAACTCTGGGTTATCAGCCGGATATCTGGAAGACCTAGGAGTGATAGGTGTAGAAAAAGTGATTGATAACCAGAAGGAGGATGGAAGGAAACTTTCGCCGGCTTTTTATCTTGGCAGAGCAGGGAGAGAAGTATGCTTGCGTCAGGCTCCCAAGCAAAGTATGATAGAAGCAGACTAGGCTAGGGGGCAGAGTGTTGAAGAAAAACTATAAATTAAAAATTCTTTTATTTCTTGCACTTATTGTTCTGGTTGACACGGCATTTGTCAGCTGGAAATTCTATACAAACCAGGGGATCATGGGCGCCAATCGCATTTGGCTGGTGCTGGAAAACTGGCTCATTTCACTGACGGGAGATGTGACGGTTTCTTACGCTGATATTATTGATGTTCCTGGTATTCCACTTGTGGCACGCTGGATTTACGGTGTTTCAAGATTCCTTTTCCCACTTCTGGGAATCAGTTTCATTTTAATCGGTATCAGTAATCTGGCTCGGGTAATACCTGATTTTACAGGGATTTCCAGCAAGTTTTTCTCCAAGAATATTGTCGTGATTTTTGGTTACAATGATCAGGTTCGTGACGTCATTCGCGACTGCAAGGACAGCAAGGATAGACTTTGTCTCATTGTGGACAAGGTGCTGGGGGAAGAGCAGGAGCGGGAGCTCTTTAAGGATAAGATTCTCTTCCGTTATGCAGAGAGCGATTTCTTCCGTTTTGGTTTCATGCGTCGTGCCAAGCGGGTGCTTCTCATGCATGATGATTCTGTTGAAAATATGTCCATCTTTATGAAACTGGCCAAGGAAATTCCCGCCGGTCAGAGTCTCAAAGCATACTGTGAAAGCACAGACCCTGCCATAGAGCGGGTTGTGGAAGCTTTTTTTGATAAGTATTGTCGCAAGCAGAAAGGTGATGAGAATCGAGACAAGGAAAGGGGCAATATTGATCTGGAGCTTTTCTGTTACGAGGATGTTCTGGTGAAGAAGGCTCTGAAGAACTGCCCACTTTCTCTGGCCTTTGAGGACGAAAAGGGAAAGGTGAGCCCTGCCCTTTCGGCAAATGATCTGCACATATTGATTGCAGGTTGCACAACTCTGGGACAGAGTATTTTCAAGCAACTTCTGAGCTATTCTGTTTTCGCTAGTTCTAGCACCATAATCTTTGATCTGGTGGATGAGAAGGAAGAGGAATGGGTTCATTTCCTGGAAGCGCTGACCTGTCAGCATTATCTGCAGAAATTTGAGGAAAACCTTTATTTCCTGGGAGATGGAAATTGTGATGGAAAGCTATATGTTCGAATCAAAGCCATAGAGCCAGGAAAGAATCATATGGAATCAGATTTTACATCCCTTACCACTTTGCTTGGAAAATCTTATCCATATTCCTATCTGGCCCTTTGTATGGAGAATCCTTCTGATAACTTTAAGTATGCAGAGCAGATTAGCCTTTCTATTTATAATCAGAAAGAGAAGCTTGTGCCTGCAGTAATCTGTTCTCCCAATGTTGAAGAGCTTGCAGATGTATTTACAGCAGAGAGAGCAAAGCAGAAAGATTCTTTATATCAGTTCTCTCATGTTTACTTCCTGGATCAGGAGTCGGATGAGTTACAGCTTTCGGATGTAATCGATGAAGAAGAAAATAGGAAAGTCATGCAGTATAACCATAAGTACAATCAGTTCTATAACGAGGTTGCTGGTTACACTTCCGACAAAACAATGGAAGAAGAGTGGTTTGGTATGGCTTATTTCCAGCGTAGGGCTACCAAGTATATGTATCTGCATCGAATCTGCAAGCAACTCATTTGCATGAGGTTTAAGCAGGAAGACTGGCAGGATAAAATCCGGGGGAACACAGATTTATTGTCAGCGGGAAATATCAAGGACAGCCTTTGGGTGACAAAGTTCTTCCAGGAAAATCCGGAAGTGGAGGAACTGGCAAAGATTGAGCATCGTCGCTGGTGCTTTCAGCGTATGCTGGACGGCTGGGCTGGCTGGGACCAGAAGGGCAAGGATACGCACAGACGTTATCATGATTGCCTGGTTTCCTGGGATGGTCTGGGCCAGGATCCTGATTTAAACAAGACGAAAATTTATGATTTGATTTCTTATATGATGCAGGAATAATATCCTGCCAAAGGTTAATGTTGGGAGAAATTTATGAGCAAGAGTGATAAATTGAAGCCGGCGGCCATTGGTGAGGCCATTGAAACGCGCATGAAGCGGGAACACATCATCACCACAGAGTCCTGCTGGCATATGATGAAGGAGGCTTTCAAGAATTTGAAGCGCCGTTATTTCATCAATATTCTGGTGGTTTATGTGGTGGCGCTTTTCATCAGTGGTGGTTACCAGTTCGCCACGAAATCCGTGCAGGAAGCCAGACACGATATTCAAACCAACACCCGACGTTCCAACACAGAAATTTTGGAAGAGTTCGTCAGCAATTTGTTCCAGTTTGATTTTGTCAAAGATCCGGATGCGGTGCCAACCACCTCAGAAAAGTATTCCCGTGGTTTTGCCAGTGTATTCGTCAATCAGATCACAGGAAGTCAGTCCTATGTGTTCGGTATTGTAAATGGTATTAACGAAGCTTTCTTCAAGGGACAGATAGCCAATTCGGTTATCATCTTTATCTTCGCTACCATTTCTTCTTTGATTTTTATTTTTGTGAAAAATGTAATTGTGGTGGGCCGTTGCAGATACTTCCTGGAACAGCGCAGATATGAAGAGACCAAGCCTGGAGAAATCCTTTTCCCATATAAGAATAAGCGACTGAAGAATGTAGCCTTTGTCATGATGATGCGTTACATCTTTCAGGCCCTGTGGAACCTCACCATTGTGGGAGGCATCATCAAATATTATCAGTACAAGATGATTCCATGGATTCTGGCAGAAAATCCATATACACCAATGCGTGACTGTTTCCGTATTTCCAGGGAAATGATTAAGGGAGAAAAGTGGCGTACATTCCTGATTTCCTTAATTCTCTTTCCACTGAAATTCCTGTCTTCTGCTACTTACCGTCTGACAGGTTTGTTCTTCTCTGAACCATTCGTAGAAGCCTTCTACGCTGAGTACTACATGCATTTAAGACATGAGCGCTATGCTGAATTCTCTGTGAAGGATCGAGCGCTTCTCAACGATTACTTCCTGGATATTACAGAACTTCAGCCTTTTGAACATCCATCTGGAGATGAGTTTTTCGATATCAAGCTTCCTGGCGTAAAGTCTTTGAAGCACGATTACGCACGCAATTATTCCATTGTTTCCCTGATTCAGCTCTTCTTCACCTATGCCTTTGTGGGCTGGTGCTGGGAAGTTTTCCTACATCTGGCACAGGATGGTGTCTTTGTTAATCGAGGAACCATGCATGGACCGTGGCTCCCGATTTATGGAGTTGGCGGACTTCTAATTATGATTCTCTTAAAGCCGCTTCGCGAACATCCTGGTAAATTATTCCTGGGTGCAGTCTTTATCTGCGGTATGGTTGAATATTGGACAGCCTGGGGCCTGGAAACCTTCGCTCATAAAAAGTGGTGGGACTACTCCGGTTATTACTTGAATCTTCATGGTCGAATCTGTCTGGAAGGCCTCCTTGTATTTGGTCTGGCGGGCATGGCCTTTACCTACATCTTTTCCCCATGGTTGGACGACTTCTACCAGCATATGAAGATGAAGAACCGAAAAATCATTTGCACGGTCCTGTTGATCTTCTTCGCCGGCGACGCTGTCTGGTCCCTGATTACACCAAACACAGGAGAAGGAATCACCAGTAAAATCCAGCCTGCAAATGAAGTGTGCAGAGAAAATGGAGAACAGTATAAATATATTGCTTCAGAAGGAAGTATTAAATTAGAAGACAGTATTAAATTAAAAAACAGTATTTAAAGGACAGTTTTAGATTAAAAGACAGATTTAGATTAAAAGACAGTATTTATACAAATTACATGTAAATAGATTTATTAAACGAAATCTGTGCAAATATCATTTGCATGAAGGGCCGTTTCCTCAGTATTTATAAGGGGAGACGGCCTTTTTTGGGGGACAGGGGGAGCTTACTTTGCTGGTTTGGAGAGAGGTCGAAAGAAAAAATAATAGAATTCTTAGAAATATTTAATAAACTTGTTGACATACAATATTATACGATGTATAGTATAGCCGTGAACGATGTTATACGCTGTATAATATTACATGTGAATATAACATCAGGCTTAAGCAAGCTTACTCAACGCGGGAATAATTCGAAGAGCGTAAAGCTCGAAAGGAGAAAGACGTGACTTATCAATTACAGGCACCTCTTCTGGATGCATGTGTTCTCGGAATCGTCGCTCAGGAAGATTCTTATGGCTACACTCTGACCCAGAAGGTTAGAGAAGTGGTGGACATTTCAGAATCAACCCTTTATCCGGTTCTTCGCAGATTGCAGAAGGAAAATCTTCTGGAAACCTACGACCAGCCATTCCAGGGACGAAACAGAAGATACTATCGTGTCACAGAAGCAGGAAAAGAAAAGTTGAATTTTTACAGGGACGAGTGGAAGGAATATCAGAACAAGGTTGATGCTCTGATCAGTGGTTCCACAAAGGAGGGTTAAATGAACAAAAAGATATTTATGGCTGAACTTGGCCGGAAACTCCACGGCCTGCCAAAGGAAGATTTTGAGGATGCATTAGAGTATTACGACGAATACTTTTACGATGCAGGTGTGAGGGATGATCAGGATGTTACGGAAATTGTTGGTAGCCCTGATGAAGTCGCACGCCGAATTCTTGATGAAGCACTTGGCAAGGAATTATCACCAAACGCGCCACTTTCTGGCCAGGTAGAAGGTGTAGGATCAAGCCAGGCAAATGGAATTGCCTGGAATACTGGAGCAAGAGGTCCAGTTGCGAAGAAGAAAACAAGCCCAGCTAAAGTCATTTGGCTTGTTATTCTTTCCATCTGTGCAGCACCTATTGCCATCCCGGTGGCAGCTGTATTATTTGCCGTTTTAATTTGTGTATTGGCTCTTGCCTTAGCCTTTGTTGTAACAGGCGTTGCCTGCGGTATCGGTTTTATTGTACTTGGCCTTGGCGTCCTTCCAGGAATTGTATGGGCTGGTTCCTTCCCACAGGTTCTGGTATTCATTGGTATGTTCCTGATGGCTCTTGCACTAGCAATTATTGTCATCTGGATTTTTGTTGAAGCAGCAAAGGGAATGGTCATGGGAATTGCAAAACTCTTCCGTAAGATCGTGGCAAAGAAGAATGGAGGTAAGGCGAATGCGTAAGTTCGGTTTAAGAAAAACTGCTTTGATTACAGCAGGAATTATGTTTGGTGCTGGCGCCTTAATTTTTGGCCTTGGCCTTGCAACCGGCGGATCCATGAATTTTGGTATCAATTACCAGGAGAAAAAAGTCTATCTTTCAAAAGATATTAATGGCTCAGATAAAAAATACATAACAGATGAAATCAAACTTGATGAATTCAAGAAACTTGATCTGGATGTGGATACTGCTAATGTAGATGTAGTTACAGGCGATAGCTGGAAAGTATCCTATAAACTTCCTGAACGTGCAGACTTTTCTGCAAAAGTAGAAGGAGATACTTTGAAACTCACGGAAAAGCAAAAAGCATTTAGTGGAGTTAACTTCAACATTTTTGACTGGTCAGGTGATTATTCGATAGAAATCACTGTTCCAGAAGGAACAAGTCTGGAGGATGCAAAAATGATTGTAAATACTGGTGATGTATCTCTGAACAGTATGGATGTGAAGAATCTTGATATTGAGGCAGACACAGGTAATGCCGATATGAAGGATATGTCTGGTGAGAAGATTACAATTAGTGCGGATACTGGTAATGTGAAATTTATGAATGTAAGTGCCAAGGCCTGCAATATCAGCGCAGATACAGGCAATATTGATATGAATCAAAGTGCACTTGGTGATCTTGAAGTGAATGCAGATACGGGAAATATCAAGTTCGATTCCCTTTCTTTCACTAGTGCAGTCCTGGATGCAGATACAGGGAACATAAAAGGAAGTCTTTCAGGAAAAGAAGAAGAATATAGCTATGACATAGAAGCATCCTTCGGCAAAATTGTACTGAATGGAGACAAAAAGAGTGAAGATGGCGATTCTGAATACAAAGAAAAGAATGGAACAAGTCCAGAAATGAAAGCGTCAGCCGATACTGGAAATGTTGAAATCTCATTCACTAAATAATGCCCTGCGTCGCGTAAGCGATTATTCAACTGGCGTCCAAGACAGAAATGTCTTGGGCGTTTTTTGTATTTGATAAATATTTACACGTGATCGGTAATTAGGCGAGAAAAAATATCGAAATGTTGATATTAATTTTAAATTACCAATATCTAGAAAATTTTACTTACAAGAAAAAAATTTTGTGATATAGGTCGTAATTTTTACATGTCAGTGGTATTTCGTATGGAATAAGGCTACATAAGCATGGACGTATTTCTTCAAATATTGCATAATATGTGGTGGAAATGTATTAAGTGCATCGCCGGATGCATTTGGCGGATACAATAAATTCAATTGACGGTTAGGAGGATTTTGAAAATGGCAAACATCGCAATTCATACAGACAAGGCACCTGCAGCACTGGGACCATACTCACAGGCAATCAAGGCTGGCAACACAATTTATGTTTCTGGTCAGCTTGGTCTTGATCCAGCAACTGGAAAGTACGCTGGCGAAGACGCAGTGGCACAGGCTCGTCAGTCTCTTACAAATATTTCAAACATTCTTGCAGAAGCAGGCGCTTCTATGAGCGACGTTGTAACAGTAACCGTTCTGCTTGATGACGTTAGCACATTCGCGGATGTAAACAAGGTTTACGCTGAGTTCTTCACAGAGCCTTATCCAGCACGTGCTTGCTATGAAGTTGCAAAGCTTCCTGCAAATGCACTGGTTGAAATTCAGGTTACTGCTGTAGTAGCTTAATTTAAAAGTTTTAACGTGTGAGGTTAAAATGAATTCGAATAATAATGAAAATGAAATATTCGAGGAGCAAGTGACGCCTTTAAGAAATCTATTCATAAAGAGCAAGAATTCTAACAACAAGCATAAAGACAACAAGTATAAAGATAAATGGACTTGGTCATGGCCACTTTTTTGGGTGGTCATGGCTATTCTGTCTTTTCTCTATGGCATCGTTGTCCTACTTGCCAACTCAGGTACCAAGTTCTTTCTGATCTGGTTCCTGATTGGTGCTTTCTTCGCCTGCGTAGCACTGGTGCTTCACAAGAGACTGTGGAGGAAGATTCCCAAGGCTGTTCGAGTAATATTTACAGCGGGCTTGTCCCTTGGACTGGTAATTATCCTGCTGACCCAGGGCCTGGTATGGAGCAAGGTCTTCTCAAAAGGCCAGGATAATCTGGACGTCATTGTGGTTCTTGGTTCACAGGTCTACAAATCTGGTCCAAGTCTGACCCTCAGGTATCGACTGGATACGGCCATCGATTATTTGGAGAAAAATCCTAACACCAAGGTTGTGGTCTCTGGCGGACAGGGTTCCAATGAACCCTTCCCAGAAGCGGAAGGCATGCGTGATTACCTTCTTGCAAATGGAATTGCCGAGGACAGAATCTACGTGGAGAACAAGTCGCTGGATACGAATGAGAACATCCGCTTTAGTGCCCGGTTCTTTGATCCGGAAAATGACTCTGTGGGAATTGTCACAAACAATTTCCATGTCTATCGTGGAGTCCAGCTGGCAAAAGGTCAGGGTTACAAAAATGTATGTGGAATTTCTGCCCCATCCCATTGGGTGTATTTTGTAAATAATATGCTTCGTGAAAGTTTTGGCGTGGTGAAAGATTTTGTATTTGGAAATTTCTAGTTTCGTATTGTGAATTCATAATGTAAATATGAAAAGGCTTGGTTGCAAGAGACGAAAATCTCATTTGCACCAAGCCTTTTATGATATTAAAAATTGTGGTCAACGGATTTTAGAATTTCACAAGTTCTGCCAGCAGGTGCTTGCAATCTGGAAAGGTATGTGTAAAATTAATTTCAGTAAAACTTAAAATGAGCGATTTGTATAAAACTTAGAACATTTTGAAGTCATATTATGGATAAGGAGACATCATGAGAGACATTTCATTTAAGCCACAGGGCGTTTGTTCCGTAAATTTAACATTCCAGCTGGATGATGAAAATAAGATTCACAACGTACAGTTTACAGGTGGTTGCAATGGTAACCTGAAGGCAATTGGTAAGCTGGTGGAAGGACGTGACGCTGCAGAAGTTAAGGACATTCTTAAGGGAAATCAGTGTGGACCAAGACAGACATCTTGTGCAGATCAGTTTGCAAAGGCAATTGAACAGGCACTTGCTGAATAGAAAATTCAACTTATAAGTTCTATTTTATGACCTCATTATTTCATATACTTTCCTCAGTTGGATAAAACATGCTTAAGCAATGCCGGAAAGACCAAGGGGGCACAAGCCTTTGAGTGTAAAGGAACTGGTGGAGCAGGAGTTTTACGAGGATGAGGACGAATAAGAGATAATAAAAGCTAAGGCGGTTATGGTACTATCTGGGTACTATAACCGCCTATTTTCTAGGCCAAGCTTATTTGCCAAGCTCATATGTCTGGCTTAATTATTAATGTAACTGGAAAAATGCCATCAGGCCAATTTCTGGGTGGGCAGGGGCTGGGATTTCCTGTAAAATATACAAGGCCCATGGCATTTGGGTCTAATAGGATATGAGGAAAAAACATGGAAACAATTACAAAAATCATTAATCAGGTGGATGCTCTTGTATGGGGCGTTCCTATGCTTGCGCTCTTAATTGGTACAGGTATCTTTATGACAATTTGTCTGAAGGGGCTGCAGTTCCGCAAGTTCGTTTTCATTACGAAGAATACTGTGGGCAAGCTCTTTCAGAAAAAGAAAGACAATAAGGAAGGCACACTGACTCCTGTTCAGGCGCTGACAACTGCCCTGGCTGGTACTGTTGGAACTGGTAATATCGCCGGTGTTGCTGGTGCCATTGGACTTGGTGGACCTGGTGCCATCTTCTGGATGTGGATTGCTGCCATCTTTGGTATGTGCACAAAGTATGCTGAAATTGTTCTTTCCGTTCATTTCCGTGAAAGCAATACCAGCGGTGACTTCGTTGGCGGTCCTATGTATTACATCCAGAATGGTCTGGGAAAGAAGTGGAAGTGGCTTGCCATTATCTTCTGTATCTTCGGCTCAGTAGCTGCCATTGGAACTGGAAATATGACACAGATTAACACCATTGCCATATCCATTGGCTCTGTATTCCAGTCCTTTGATCCCAATATTTCCGAATACAATCTGCGTTGCATCTACCTTGTGGTTGGCGTGCTTGGCGCAATTCTGACAATCCTTGTACTTTTCGGCGGAATGAAGAGAATCGGTAGCGTAACAGAAAAGCTGGTACCTATGATGGCCCTGCTTTATATCATCTGCGCTTTAGTAGTTGTCCTTGGTCATGCAAATATGATTGGCGAAGTTTTCAAGATGATTTTCGAAGGTGCTTTTGATCCTAAGGCAATCGGCGGTGGCCTTGCTGGTGTGGGAATTATGAAGGCGATTCAGGCAGGCTTCGGTCGTGGTATTTTCTCCAACGAAGCAGGTCTTGGTACTGCACCAATTGCCCATGCTGCAGCAGATGTTGAACATCCAGTTGAACAGGGTATGTATGGTGTATTTGAAGTATTTGCAGATACCATTGTTATCTGTACTTTAACAGCTCTTGCTATCCTGATTTCTGGTCAGGCAGATGCTTTCTACGGAACTTCTGCAGGTACAGATCTTACAATTCTGGCCTTCAGCACAAGCATTGGCATGAAGGCGGCTTCCATGATTATTGCGGTCTGCATCGCCATGTTTGCGTTCTCAACTCTGCTTTCCTGGAGCCTTTACGGCAGCCGTTGCTTCGAATTCATGTTCGGCATGGTTGGTGGTAAGGTTTATCAGGCCATCTATGTTATATTCGTTGTGGTTGGTGCAACAGTTAAGCTTGGTCTGGTTTGGACCATTGCGGATGCGGCCAACGCCCTGATGGCAGTCCCTAACCTGATTGCTGTCCTTCTGCTTTCCCCAGTGGTGGCGAAGCTTACCAAGGAATATCTGAGTCAGCATAAAAAACAGAAGCAGTAGTAGAAAGATAAAAAAGAAAACCAGCAAAGCTAGAAATAAAAACCAGGAAAGCTGGTATGAATAAACAAAAGTGAATTGAGTATGAAATGCCATTTCAAGGTGGTTTCATACTTTGATAAAG
>OMVA01000081.1 GCA_900314445.1 uncultured Lachnospiraceae bacterium
TGTGCCAAGTATTTCTGAACAGTCTCAGCAAGCATTTTTAGAAATGATTGCACCTCTTAACTACAATTTCGAAGCAACTGATTCAGAAGAGAAGTCTATTTTTGAAAGTTGGAAAGAGGTTAAGAATCAGCTTGTTTTTACGAAAGGTTATAGTAAAATATTTGCCTCAAATCAGATTGCTGGCTTGTGGGTGGCATATGAAGCTCTAAGTAGAGTCCTAGAAAAATATCCCGGACCGAACTTTTATGCTAGTTATATGCAAGTGTTTACATATAATAAAACGGAATTTTGGTTGATAGAAGAGGATGGACATATTGTATTTTGTTTACCAGATGAAATCTGTTGTGAAGAATAAGGAATAAATACAAAACGAAAATGGATTTATTAGCAGTCATCTTTTACAGATGGCTGTTTTTTTGAATCAAAGTTTATATCTTTGCTAACCCAAGTTTACAGATACGGTAACGAAGCATCAGCTCAGATAAATTAAGATAAATACTGTCAGACAGATACAGAAAGCAGCGCTGCTTCAGTATTCACAAATCATTCGAAAGGAGTGACCACATGGAGACTGAAGTGATTTATCAAAATGGATTTCAGGAGCAGTACTTCCTGGCAGATTCGAAGGGCAAGATAGAGATTATACTGGCTAATTATATTTCTTTCCAGCATCAGCTCAGCGGAATTGAGGATGGAATCAAACTGGATATTAAGGTGGATCAGGATTTTAAGTTCCGACAGGACAAAGGAGATCTGGGAATCAGAGTTCAGACCTCTGGCAAGTCAGATCCGACTGCAAGAGAAGCTATTAGAAATATTGAGCTGGATCGGGCCTTTGATGAGAACGACATAGAGAGTGAATTGGAGAAGACCTGTACACCGGATCTCTTTAGGAATCAGCTGAAAATGCTCAGCTCGATGAAAGATGATTACCAAGTAATCAAGATGGTGATTGCTACGCTATCCTTTAAGGATAGTGAAACCTTGAATGCTTACTTTGATTATCAGAAGCAACATATCAGGTTTGGAACTGTAGCAGAAGAGAAAGAAATACTTGTTTCTTCTATCTACCAGAAGTTCTGGAGAGTAAAAAGCAAGGTTAAGAAAAACGCTATTGATAAGTTTGATCGTAAATACGGGAGGATAACAGCATGAGAGCACGTAAGAGAGTTGAATTAACAAGAGAACAGGGCAAGAAGTATGTGAAGTATGACGAGGGTGCAGCCCTCTATAGTATGGGACTCAATACATTCCAGAGATTAGCAAAGGAAGCCCAGGCAACTGTCAGAGTCGGAAGATCCGTTTGGGTGAATTTGGATCTCTTTGAGAAATACTTCCAAACATTTGCAGAGTTCTAATCAAAGACAGCTGAAGATAGCCGGAAACCCAGCATACATGCACAAAGATACAGAAAAATATTGATGATTGAGTCTAGGAGCGTATATAATATAAGAAGTGATGTCTCGATTTGTCTTGGATTCAATCGTAATTCTAATAAGAAGGAGATGAATTCATGGCACAATCAAGGAAAGATGCACGAGGCAGAGTTCTCCGTAAAGGAGAAATTCAGCGAACATCAGATATGCGCTATGTTTATACTTATACTGATCCACTTGGAAAGCGTAAGTTCATATATGCAACAGATCTGATGACTCTCCGTGAAAAGGAGAAAGAACTGGTCCGGGATCAGTTGGACGGACTCGACCGCTATGCAGCTGGTAGAGCAAGTGTTAACGATACCTTTGATCGGTACATGACAACAAAGCGGAATCTTCGAGATACAACGAAGAGCGGTTATTACTACACGTATGACCATTTTGTGCGAGATACTTTTGGACAGAAGAAGCTCTTAGAAATCAAGTATTCAGATGTAATGCAGTTCTATTTATATCTGTTGAATGATAAGGGGCTGGCTCTGGCAACGCTGGATTCAATTCACTGTCTTTTACATCCAACATTTCAGTTGGCAGTGAGAGACGATATAATAAGAAAGAATCCAACCGATGGAGTTATGAAAGAACTGACCAAGAGGACCGGAATGCACAGGGGTGTAAGGCATGCTCTTACAGTAGAGCAGCAAAGAGCCTTCATGGAATATATTTCCAATCATCCGGTGTATGTACATTGGTGGCCGTTGTTCACAGTTCTCTTAGGAACCGGATGTCGTATTGGTGAGGCCATTGGCCTTCGCTGGGAAGATATCGACTTCGATAAGAAGCTCATTAGTATCAATCATACCGTCACTTATTATCCCACATCGGATAATCGAGAATGTGTCTATAGCTTTCATAAGCCTAAGACAGAATCCGGAATCAGAGTAATCCCTATGTTGGATCTAGTGAAAGATGCATTTGATATTCTTCGAGAGGATGAGATTGAGAAGGGACCCAATGAGCAGGTAATC
>OMVA01000082.1 GCA_900314445.1 uncultured Lachnospiraceae bacterium
CAATATTATGAAGGTATAAATTCATAAGTGCTGTCTTAAATGTAGCTGCTACAATTTCGTTACCGTGGAATGTCTCATTCTTAAGAAACTCCTTCTGCTCACGGTCAAGTGTATAGTTCTTTGAATCTGCAAGATACGCCTGTGCTGCAAGAAAAAATCCACCACTTCCACAACATGGATCTAACAAGACGCTATCTTTGATACAATGTGCTTTTCCAGAATATGTGCTCCGATGCCCGTAGAAAGCCTTATTCTGCGGGCTTTTCTGTATTTCAAAAGGCACAAACCGGCCTGCGAATCGCGGCTGATATGCCCTTGCTGTCGCTGTACTCATTCCGGCTGTGCCTCCTTTCCGAAACCCCTAAATGGCAATCCTTAAAAAGTATAGGTATCCTTAAATTGTGTAGGAAACCTTAAAAGGTTTACCACGCCTTCTCCAAATCAGACTCTGGGAAGGAATCAACTGTTCGGCCATCATCCAACGAGACCATATACAGGCCGCCGTTGATATCGATAATCGTTCCTTCCTGACCGCGCCAACGCACACGCACATGGTCACCGATGCGGAAACGCGGCGTGCTTTTCTTGGAGCCAAGCTCTGATGCCATTCCAGCGAAAGCAAACAAGCCGAACAGTTTACCCGGCTTTTTCTGCCTTGGCGATTCATCGACAGGCTTCTCAAATTCCTCGTCTTCCTCGTCGTAATGACAGTAACGCTTCTCCAAGTCAGCATAAATGTCATCGTCCATGCTGAACACGAGCTCCTCGACCTGCTCCTGTGTGAAATCACCAAGAGCCGAAGTCACCATCTGGTTCATACATTCTTTACTGACAAAGCCCTGCATTTCCACAATCTCATCCGGAGTAAACCGGACGCCTGCGGCCATTGCTTTCTTTGCCAGACGTGAAGCAGCTTTCTCGTCGGAATACATTTGGATGATTTCTGCGACCTGTTCATGGCAGCCAAACGAGGTCAGCTGTGAAATACGACTGACCTGCGTGCTATCTGCCCATTCATAAAATTTGTCGTAGAAATCTTCCCATGTCATATATCATTCCTCATCTTTCGGCACAGGGATGTAAACCATCTTCAGAGGGATCATCTTTCTGTATTTCTCACTCAGTTCCTCATAATATTTAAGGATGAGATCTACCAGCTCGGTTCCGTTTATGCCACGAATGATTGGCGTGCTATCCAGATACTTCTGGGCATTCTTCGTGTAATTAGAGAGCGTAACAAACAGGCCATAGTCGCCTTCCCGCATCGCTCCCTTGAGGGACTGAATCGTTGTTTCCTTAATATCGCTGTCTTGGCTCTTAACCTGCACAAGGATGCGCGGAGGAAGCTCGTCTTTGTATGCTGTAATATCAATACCACTGTCTCCTCCTTGGGGCGATACCGTTGTCCGATATCCCATCGCTCGAAGCAGGTCTGCTACAAACTGTTCCAGATCGTAACCCTTGAGCTGCCTACTAAGTTCTTTCAGAATGAAGTCCTTCGTATTCTCTACGATGTCATCTGCGGTCGCGCCGACGCTCTCATCGTCTGCTTCGACTGATGCGGCTGTTTTCTTGAAATCCTTATCCAGAGCAGTCAAGAACTCGTCAGCATAATTCTTAACCGTAAAGAAGGACATAGCGGAACCCACTTCGTATAACGCGCCCTGTGAAAAGCTGAGACGAGGGATATGCTTCAACCATTTTACTTTTCTGCGCTGAACATACTCGCCATCGTTATCCTCGTAGTAGTAATCACCTTCGACAGTTCCGATGTTGATTTTCCGGTCAGACTTGGACGGAAATACAACATAATCACCAATCTGTACTTCATGTATAAAACGGAAAAGCATACCCGCCCCATTAGCAATTTGACCTTTCTTAGCATCAGGATATGCCTCAAGGTAATGGGTTTTGAAAGCGTCCCGGCTCGCATCCACTTTTGTCAGGTCTCCAAAATCTCTCCAGCCGATGGCAATCAAGTCCTTGCTTAAAAACAGATTGTCATTCTGAGTATGAATACCCCAGACCTTTTTTTCATCAGTATTTCCGTCCATGCGTCAGTCCTCCTTCTTTGTTCCGTATGCTGCCGCATCTTCCGCTACCATCGATAACGGCATCTCAAACTCTGGATATTTGTATGGCTGGTCAAGCACATTCTGTTTCATCAGTAAGCTCCCAGCATACATCTTGTACCGAATACCACTGGCGATAGACATCTCTTCCGCTGCAGCGGCCTTGGCCTTAACAACAGAATCATCGATCATGTTATCACCTTTAACCTCTATCAACTGATATGAACCGTCAGCCATCTTTGCAAGAAAATCAGGATAATACTGACGAACCCTCTGTGATTCTGGATCATAATACGAAACCGAAAGATCTCCTTGATTTGAAGTAAACATACCCGTAAAATACACTTCTTTGACTTTCTTACTTGAAATATACTGAAGAAAACACTCCCGTTCTGGCTTCGAATCGAAACAATATGTATCGGCATGAAAACTTTTTGCTATTTCTGCAGGAGTGAAGTTGTTCTTATCCTTTGTGATAACGAGCTCCTCTGCCGCAGAGAACTCATAGTATCCAGCCTCCTTTGGCTCGCGGAGCAAAACAACGTCCACATCTTCAGTCTTTTGTGTACTCTTAACTTCATAAAGAGTATCAAATATTTTCGGTATAACTACATCACCCAGAATCTCATTGTGTCTATTTACAGCATCAACTATCTGTTCTGACCCCCCAACAGATTCTCTTAAAATGCGTGAGATTAAAAGACACGAAATGTTCATATACCGTGATATTTCTCCAACAAGAGAGAATTCACTGTATTTCATCTGATGCTTAACCTCATCGATATTTGTTTCTTTTGCGCTCATTCCAAGACGTAGACTACCCTTCTCATACATCTTGGACTCATACTTTGTTTCATCAACCTCATCTATCTTGAAGTCAATAGGCGTCGTATACCCTTTGTCAACAAGTGAATACTCATGCCATATTTTCTTCATGCGTATGCTTCTTGGAGGAGGAAGGACACGAACCTGATATGTACTCTTTTTCTTGTTTGAAGTTTTGCCCAGCTCAGTAATCTCCATATTATAGTTTTTCTGGAGTTCATCGTTCAAGGTGTCGTAGTTTTCCTTTGAGAGGAAAACCGTAGCCATTAGCTGCTCATCAGTCAGCTTACGCAAACAACGCATAGTAGCTTGAAGGACAAAAATCTTTGATTTCGGGCTCCTAAATAAGGCTATTCCAAGCAAAGATCTGCAGTTCCATCCTTCGCGCCCTTTTTCAACCAAAATTATGAACTGTTTCTTGCTGCCTTCTGTACCAGTCACATCAAGATTGTTAAAATTTCGAATATCCTCATCTTTAGTGACCGTGGAGTCACCTGTATTAACAAGAATTGTATTAAGCGGGATATCGAGTTCGCTTAGAACTTTTTCAACTATCGGACGCACTGTATTTACAGCTTCATCAACACCTGCTGCAAAAATAGCAAGCTTTGGCGGAAGCCCCTCATAAGTCTTTCCACCGTAGCGTTCCCAGAACATCGTGATTACTTTTCGTATAAATTCTTCATTCTTTACATTGTCAAAGCCAATAGGATCAGCGTCCTTAAGGAAACCATGTGCAATTGATTCATTCAATCCATAGGCATATACTACTTCTGGCAGAACCTGTTTATTTACATACGGTGTACCAGTATAGTTATAACAAGCCACAATAGATGTTGCTTCTGCAAGCATATTTATAGTATTGCGAAGCGTCGTCTTATTTCCACTTCCTGATCGAAGTTCTTTTTCCAGATTTGCGCCAAACAGATGGTGTGCCTCGTCAACATAGACCCCAAGTTGTGGCAGACGGCAAAGCTTTTTAAAGCGCTGATTATCCATGAGAGTAGCGTCATCCCATACTTCGCTATCATCATCACTACTATCCCCATATACATCAGACAGCAAAGATCCTGATCCAAAGAGAACATCAGCGGGCTTGTCTGCTTTGCGTTTCTTTTTTACAATTATCTTTTGATTATTTGAGATAACAATATTAAAATCTGAATCATCAATCGTATGAAGTGTAATACCGCTTTCCTCAAGAAAATGGAATTTAATATTCGAATCCAGCACATGCGCATATTCCGGAGGTACAACCTTTGTCTTATCGAAAGTCATAATCTCGCGCAGGGATTCCAGAACAGTCTTGTCTGGGGCAAACACAAGCGCGTTATGGCAGAACCTCTTGTCCCTCGGATACTTTTTTGCCAGAAGGAACTCATAGAAAATACAGGTAGCCATAAGAATGGTTTTCCCAAGCCCCATCGTAAGAGCATAAATATAATTTGGATATTTCTCTCTGTACTTCTTCATTTGTTTGAAAACTATTTCATTCTGTTCATCGCCCATATCCATAAGAGTGGCCTGTCCCCCTTTGTGGACGGTATAATATGAACGATCAGAAAACTTATTCTGATGCTTTCTCCAATCATCAAACAATTCATGAACCTGTGGATTGCCCATAAATTCTTTGATAAAGACATAAATCTCTAAAGCCTCAAATTGTGGTGTACGCAAAAAGGCCTTCGGGTTTTCATTTTTGTCATTATATGCAAGAAACTTCTTTGTCAGGTCATTATAACGAGAACGAATTTTCCCTCGATTCTCAGTGTAGTAATACCAAAGTTGCTCGTAGAAGGCAAAGTCTTCTACAAATGATTTCGCGCTCTTAGTCATGACTTATACCTCCTGTTCTAACGATTCGGAAATCAAGTCTGTGATCTTCACTTTTATAGTTCCGGCGTCATTTGGGATGTCGTATATGCCCAACACATATTCGTTTTTCTCAGGAATATCCATGACCGCAGGTTGCATCACTACTCCATCATAGTTCCAATCAATCATGATTGATTCAACAAGCTGTCTCCAGTCTTCCACGTATTCTTTTTGAAGAGAAAGTTTCTGCATCAAATTCATCGGATAGAAGGAACGAACAATCAGTTTGTTTCCCTCACGAACTATCTCAGCCTCTGATTCACGCTTTAACTGTAAATCGGCCTTATCCCGAAGGATGTCTACGATTTCCACATCAAATTTATAATCTCCCTCTTCCTGCTCAAAGGAAGCTTTTAAATCCGGCTCATGACCCATGCAAACGATAGTGATTCTTTCCACCGGCTGGTTTGGATGTTCCTCCTTTCTCTTTTCATATGTTTTGTACGGAAGATTTGATTTCAAATCTTCAAGATCAGCCTTAGTAGCAATACGATTAACAGGCATGATTTTAACCATTCTGCCATCCAACTCTCCATCCCAAACGCTGCCATCTGGGAACGGCTATATCTCCAGTGCCTCAATAATTAACTCCTTTGCTTCAACTGGATTTCGGAAAAAGTCATAGTTGTTTACATTATAAACCTCAAAGCACGTGTAAAATTTATTCATAGCTTCATTAGAAGCGAGTCCTTTTTTCTTAAGGAATTCCCTTGCATCAGCAATAACATTTGCATCAGAGCCTCCACTAATGCCCGCTGCCGCTAAATAATCTTCATCCTCTATATCTGGTTTCATTTCAACTTGCGCTTCCTGCCCATTCAGAGTTTGTGCCAAAGTCAGTAAGCGTTTAGACAATATGTAATGACCTCCATTTTGTAGCAACGTGGATTTACCTGTATAC
>OMVA01000083.1 GCA_900314445.1 uncultured Lachnospiraceae bacterium
GATCTTCGCCCTCCGATGCATCCGCCCTCTGCAGCACATCATCCGCAAATCCCAGCTCCACCGCCTTGTGCGCGTCCATCCAGGTCTCCGCATCCATCAGATGTGAGATCTTCGTCCTGCTCATGCCGGTCTTGATCTCATAAGCATTCATGATGGATTCCTTCACTTCAGCCAGCATGTTGATCGCCTTCTGCATCTCCGCCGTATCGCCAAAAGCGATAGTCGCCGGATTGTGGATCATCATCATGCTCACAGGACTCATGAGCACCTTCGTCCCTGCCATCGCGATCACGCTTGCCGCCGATGCCGCAATGCCATCGATCTTCACCGTGACATCGCCCTTATAGTCCATCAGCATGTTGTAGATCTGAGCCGCCGCCACGCAGTCACCGCCCGGACTGTTGATCCAGACCGTGATGTTCCCTGTCCCTGCATTCAGCTCATCTCTAAAAAGAGCCGGTGTGACATCATCGTCAAACCAGCTCTCTTCTGCTATGGTTCCATTCAGGAAAAGCACTCTTTCATTGACCTCTTCGCCGGAAGCCTGGTCTCTGATCTTCCTGCTTTTCCAGTTCCAAAACTTCTTCATCGGAATTTTCCTCCTTCCCGTTTCCGTCCGCCGCAAATATCCCGGCATCCTCCAGCTTCGTCATGTTTCCATTGATCAGGTACAGATCACCGCCCTGTTCCGCCGGGATCCTATCAAGGTTTTCCAGCTCACGGATATCATTGGCAGACATCCATCCGTTCTGTCTGGCTGTCGCATAGCCGTTCATCCTGCTCTGGTAATCACCCCTGAGCAGACCGTCCACATTGAACTTGAAGAAGTATTTCTTCTTCTCATCCGGAGTCAGCAAGGCTCTCACCATTGCCTGCTCCCAACGGCTCACCCAGGGATCCAGCGTATACTTCACAAACTCCAGCGACTGCTGCTCAATGTTGTTGAAGCTGGATTTCTCCAAATCTCCGATCATATGAGGCGGCACACGGAAGATCCTTGCAATCTCATCGATCTGGAACTTCCTTGTCTCCAGGAACTGGGCCTGCTCCGGTGAAATGGAAATCGGCGTGTACTTCATGCCTTCTTCCAAAACAGCAATCTTATTCGCATTGCCGCTTCCTCCGAAGGTAGCCTGCCAGCTTTCCCTCACCTTGCTCGGATCCTTAATGGTTCCCGGATGCTCCAGCACGCCGGAAGGAGCCGCACCGTTCGCAAAGAACTTGCTGCCATACTCTTCGGTAGCGATTGCCAGCCCGATCGCATTCTTCGCCATCGCAATAGGCGAATATCCAACCAAGCCGTCAAACCCTAATCCAGGAATGTGCAGAACATCATGAGGCTGAAGCCTTACCGTCCTTCCAACCTTATTGGTGCCTTTTCTTCCGTCCACATCGTCCGAATCGTAAACGGTATATTCGTAATAAAGACGTCCATGCTCATCGCGGTCCACCTTCATCCGATCCGGCATCAGCGGATACAGAGCCACAACCTCACCCTTGCCATTGCGGATGATCTGCGAATACGCATTTCCCCAGAGAAGCAGGTGCGTCATCAATGTCTCCCTGAAAATGAAGGAAGTCATCTCCGGATTCGGCTCATCATGGAGCAAAAAATAAAGCGGATGTTCCACCGCTTTCTCCTTACCGCCATCATCGGTATATCTGTAAAATTGTAATGGCAGGCTCGCCACCGCCTCTGACAGGATTCTCACGCAGCAGTACACCGCCGTCATCTGCATCGCAGACCTCTCGGTTACATACTTGCCAGAAGCCGTCCCGCCTAAGAAGAATGAATACGAACTTCCTGCCGTTCTGTCTGTGGGCTTATCCCTGCTCCGAAATAAACCGCTCAGTATTCCCATACCCAGTCCCTCCTTCATATGCCTGATTCAAGGCTTCCCTGATCACAAGGAAGCCGATCACTGATAAAATCAACATTGCTTTATCCTCAAAAGACCAACAGGCCGCGCTCATCATAAACACTCCCCTGTGGCTCCGTCTGATTTCGGATGCACCGGTCAAGTGCCATGATTGCAGCCACAATGCCGTCGATCTTTTCTTTCGATTTTGCCTTCGTTACCTTGATGTTTCCGGCTGGATCCGTATCAACCACTACGTTGCCTGCCATCCACCTGAGAACCGGATGCCCTCCGTGAATGATCTGGCCTTCCATGAGCAGACGATAGAAATCTTTTGTCGGTCCGGACATTGAAGCAAAGCCCTGGCCGAACGGAACCATCGTGAATCCGTCACCCTCCAGGTTCTGGATCATCTGTGTGGCGTTCCATCTGTCCACTGCGATCTCAACGATGTGGTATTTCTCCGCCAGATCATTGA
>OMVA01000105.1 GCA_900314445.1 uncultured Lachnospiraceae bacterium
TTGGCTAATGAATGTTATAAGTAGATCACGGAGGGGGAGTTAATCTATGAAGAAAGTAAAGGGAATATGTGCGTATTCGCTTATTCTTTTCTTACTGCTTTCAGGATGTGGGGAAAACAATCAGGCGGTAACTCTAGCACTTTAAAGCAGATTTCACGAGCATTGCAGGAAATGTGTCACAAAATACAAAAAATAACGAGAATTGTCAAAAAAATTGTGTATTTTTCGTGATGTTTTATGTGGAAAGATTTGATTGTCTAATATATAATGTCGTAATATATCGGAAAATTTCACGAGGTTCTATGCACAGCTCATTTGCAGGGATTGGAGGCCTCGTGGTCAACAATAATACTTATTTTTAGGAGGAAATCATGGCAACATATATTAATGAACCGGCACATACTTTTAATGAATATTTACTTATTCCTGGTTACACATCAGCGGACTGTGTTCCTGATAAAGTATCTTTAAAGACACCTTTAGTTAAATATAAGAAGGGCGAAGAGTCGGAAATTACCATGACAATCCCTATGGTATCTGCAATTATGCAGGCAGTATCTGGTGCAAAGCTTGCTCAGGCACTTGCGCAGCAGGGTGGTGTTTCATTCATCTATGGTTCACAGTCAATCGAAGCTGAAGCTGCTATGGTAGCTGCTGTAAAGCGCGCTAAGGCCGGTTTCGTACCATCTGATTCAAACGTAAAGCCAGACGACACACTTGCAGATGTACTTGCACTGAAAGAAAAGAATGGCCATTCAACAACAGCTGTTACGGATGATGGCACTCCTCATGGAAAGCTTCTTGGTATTGTTTCATCACGTGACTACCGTGTATCACGTATGGACAAGTCAGAGAAGGTTGAAACTTTCATGACTCCACTCAAGGACCTCATCGTAGCTAAGGACGGTGTTACACTTTCTGAAGCAAATGATATTATCTGGGACAACAAGCTCAATTCCCTTCCAATCGTTGATGATGAAGGGAATATGTGCGCATTCGTATTCCGTAAGGACTATGACACACATAAGGGAAATCCTGGTGAAATGCTTGACGCTGACAAGAGATATGTTGTTGGTGCTGGTATTAACACAAGAGACTACGCAGAAAGAATTCCTGCACTTCTTGAAGCTGGTGCAGATGTACTTTGTATCGATTCATCTGAGGGTTACTCAGATTGGCAGAAGTTTACTCTTCAGTGGGTTCGCGAGAATTACGGAGATAAGGTAAAGGTTGGTGCTGGTAACGTCGTTGACGCGGAAGGCTTCCGTTTCCTTGCTGATTGTGGTGCTGACTTTATTAAGGTTGGTATCGGTGGCGGTTCTATCTGTATTACTCGTGAAACAAAGGGTATCGGACGTGGACAGGCTACAGCTCTGATTGAAGTGTGTGCTGAAAGAGATAGATACTTCGAAGAGACAGGCGTTTACATCCCTGTATGTTCAGATGGTGGTATCGTTTATGATCACCACATTACACTTGCACTTGCTATGGGTGCTGACTTCGTAATGCTTGGACGTTACTTCGCAAGATTTGATGAGTCTCCAACAAACCGTGTAATGATCAACGGCAGCTATGTTAAGGAGTACTGGGGCGAAGGCTCAAACCGTGCTCGTAACTGGCAGAGATATGACCTTGGTGGTGGTTCTAAGCTTAAGTTCGAAGAAGGCGTTGATTCATATGTACCATACGCTGGACCACTTAAGGACAACGTTCAGAAGACACTTGCAAAGATTAAGTCTACAATGTGTAACTGTGGTGCCCTTTCTATTAAGGAACTTCAGGACAAGGCTAAGCTTACACTTGTATCTTCAACATCAATCGTAGAAGGTGGCGCACATGACGTTATCCGTCGTAGCTCTTCTGCAAGCGATGAGAACTAAGGAAAGATAAGTAGCTGATTGAGGGATTGATTCTTAAAGATATATTTTGAGAATGAGAATCTAGAAAGAAAGCAAAAATATGACCTGCATTGAGCACTCAATGCAGGCCTATTTTATTGCCTGGAAGCTAAATTCAGAAAAGATACAGTTGGAAATTTAAAACAAAATAATGAACTGCACCGCCTCCTATTCAGGAGACGATGCAGTGTATGAACGAACTTCTTACCATAAGAACCAAACAGCCAGATAACTGGCGAGAACAGCTGTCAGTGTGAAAGGTACGCCGATGCGCATGAAATCACGGAAGCGAACCTCGTAACCTTCCTTGCGGAGCATACCCACGCCTGCAATGTTTGCGCTGGCACCAATTGGTGTGATGTTTCCGCCCAGAGTTGCACCAACCAGAAGTCCGAAGAAGAGCAGGTATGGTTCCTTGCCCATGGCAGTGGAAACGCCTGCAACTACAGGAAGCATTGTGGCAACATATGGGATGTTATCAATGAATGCTGAGAAGAGAACAGAGAACCATACGATAATTGTGTAAAGCAGGAACTCGTTCTTTCCACCAAATCCAGCGATTACTTTTGCTACATCGTCGATGATACCGATATGAGTGATGCCACCAATTACTACGAAGAGTGATGCAAGAAGCAGAATTGTATCGTAATCTGCATTCTTGAAACATTTGATTGCAGGTTCTTTGTCTTTTGTCTTAACAAATTCAATTGCAATCAGGATCAGAGAACATACAACGCAAATCAGACCATTTGTAATGGCTGGCTTGTTCTCAATAAATGAAGCAATGATCAGAAGAATGATATGAAGGAACATGAATACTGTTGGCCAGTAATCTTTCACTACAGCATATTCAGAAGCTTCAACAGG
Source organism: uncultured Lachnospiraceae bacterium (assembly GCA_900314445.1). Lineage (GTDB taxonomy): Bacteria > Bacillota > Clostridia > Lachnospirales > Lachnospiraceae > Eubacterium_Q. The sequence goes on from OMVA01000105.1 coordinate 2,766, forward strand.
CTCCTTATCCTTGCGGAAAAGAATCATCATGATTGGAACAGTGAGGATAGCACTCAGTTCAACAACGAAGAACATACCAGGACGACCCTTCATCCAGAAGAAATCCATAAAGTCCATGTTGGCTGCACCAGCAAGCATGATGGAAGTTGTATCACCTACTAGAGTTGCAGCACCCTGCAGGTTAGATGAAACGGAAATACAGATGACCATGGCAACTGGTGAAATCTTCAACTTCTTACAAACCGCCAGGGCTACAGGAGCAACCATGAGAAGTGTGGCAACGTTGTCGATAAAAGCGGAAATGAATCCGGCAAAGAGGGACATGTAAATGGTTACCCACATTACGTTCTTGGAATGATCCAGTAACCAGTCAGCGATATGTGCTGGCATCTTGGAATCAATGAAGTAATCCACCATCATAACCGTACCGAAGATCATGAGAAGTACATTCCAGTCAATAACGGAGAACACGTTCCTTACAGGAAGAATTCCCAGAATGACATAGATGATTGCTGCACCCAGGGCGACAAATGATCTGCGCTTGGGAATTAGAATCATGAGAATGTACATGACGACAAATAAACTTATTGCTGCGATTTTCAAAACAATTTCCTCCATTCATTCAGGCAAAAAGAAAAGACCTCTACCACGACTAAAAAAGTCATGGTAAAAGTCTTGTTTTAAACAATACGTTTAGTCGCATCCCGGGCTCGCGTAGCCGTTCTGGCGTGATGCAACAACACTAGAAATCTAGTGCAAAACTACTCCCTTTTACGCTGAAAAAGTTTCTATATACGCAAGGTGGATTATAACATAGTGATCTAAATTGTGTCAAAGCAATCTTTAAAGTTCCTTGGCAAATGACTTGGCAAAAGAACTTTGGCAAATGAACTTTGCGCTTCTCTAGTGAATGCGTCGCTCAATCCAACCATAGATATATTTGAATACATCTGCCTTATCCACTTCGTTCAGAATTTCATGACGGTCATTTGGGAAAAGCTTCATGGTGAGGTCAAAAATACCTGCTTCCTTATATGCTTTATGAACGCGTTTAACACCCTTGCCCAAATCACCTACAGGATCATCTTCACCGGAGATGAGGAGGATAGGAAGGCTCTTTGGAATCATGTTAATGTTTTGCTTTTCATGGTCGAAACAAACAGAAGACATAAGAGCATCGTATCCATTTAAAGTAAATACATAAGTGTTGCGAGGGTCTTTCATATATTTGCGAACGCTCTTAACTTCACGGCTGAGCCAGCTCTTTGTAATGTCCTTGCCAGTGCAGTCGAACTTCTGATAAGGGGCAGAATAGGACATGTCACGAATCATAGTAGAACGGTAGTGCCAACCCTTGGCCTTTGCCATGGTGTGAACCAGAGCCATGCCAGGAATCGTTACAGAATTAGGCAGGTCGCCGGTACCCATAACAATGGCGCCTGCAAAGCGGTCTCCTTCATAAGCCAGATAACGGCGCAGAAGATAAGAGCCCATGCTGTGTCCCAAAATGAAATAAGGAACATTTGGGAACTTCTTATGCACACCCAAATAGAGGCGGTTCATATCGTGAATCATAAAATCAGCAGGAGAGTTTACGTCAGTGGCATCTGCGATGAATCCCCAATTCTCCACAGAAGTAACAGACTGACCGTGACCCAGATGGTCATTGCCCACCACAAGGAATCCCTGCTTTGTCAGGAACTTGGCGAAAGCGTCATAGCGCTCGATATACTCCAGCATTCCATGTACCAGCTGCACAATGGCACGAGGCTTCACGGTACTCACCGTCTCCCCCTCAGGCAACCACATCACAGCATGGATCATTGTCTTTCCATCCGAAGATGGATAAGTAATATTTTTCTTCATATGCAATCTCCCATATCGTTCTTACAAAATTACTCCTAGACCATATTATATGGGCTAAAACTCACTTGTGCAAATGAATTTGGCGGGGGATTTTGCCTGGGGAAACGGTATCCAAAAGCACAGTTCTTTTATCGTAAAAATCATGTATTTCAGGGAAACTCCAGGGCAAAGAAAAATTCAGCGTATTTAAGGACAAAATTGCGTGATTTTAGTTGGATAATTTGTGAACAAAATGTAAACAAATTTCTTGACAAGTGTCTGCTATACCGTATAATTAAATTAATTCCAAAACTTAAAAAGGCAAAGCAGAAGCGATTCTGTGACGCAAAACTAGAGGGTCTTTCAGGGAAGACAGCCAGTTGCAAGCATAGTGAAAGCGTAGCCACCTAAAGACAAATGGTGGTTTTTTCATTTTTAGGAAGAGTTTATAAATCGTTAACTGCAAAATCCGAAGGCGGTTAGTGCTTGTGAGAGAGCGAAAGAATCAGAAGGTGAGAGAGCTGATTCATATTTGCAGTGAAGCTGCATAAGAGGGAGTTATGAAAAAACATGCTTGCAAAGGCTTTTCCCTGGTAGAACTTATTATTGTAATTGCGATTATGGCAATCCTTGCGGCAGCCATCGCACCTGCTTTAATTCGTTACATTGAAAAATCCAGAGAGGCTACAGATCAGGACGCCTGCGATGAAATGTGGCGCGTCATTAACAATGAGCTGGTTGGGGATGATGAGGTCTTCTCCATGTCCACAAACGTAACCTTTAAGGTTACAGTGGATAAGAATGGTACCACCTTTTCTTGTCCGGGTTCCGCTGCTGGCTCCGGCAATAACTATGCTGGCTATGATGGTGGACAGGCTGGTTTCAAGAGACATGTTAAAGATGTTATGGAGGGTATGGGCATTAAACCAGATGCTTCCAATGCCTATCACAGCTCAGATTTAAAGGTAAAATGTAAAAAGGTACATGAGTCTGCAACACCTTCTGCGTCTGACCCTGTGGCTTATAGTATTGTGCTTACTCCGGATGGTGTGACTACCAAATACATTTACTTCAAGTAGAGAGATTGATTCTTATTGTTACTGTGCAGAAGAAAAACTGGATTATATCTATATGATTTAAGTGAGGAAGAGGCGACTTCGGTTGCCTTTTTCTTTGTTTTTTACCAGGATAAAAGTGGAATAAAAAAGATATAGATAGTGGAATGAAAATGATACAGATAGTGGAATGAAAATGATACAGATAGTGGAATGTTAATTTTATGTTATGGACAGAAATGTGATAAAATATGCACGGTTTTGACTTAATTCGGCTAGGAATCAGGAATGAATTTGCTTGAATTGCGCATAAATTACGCACAATTTGTGTAATATTAACAAGTGGAATTGTGCTGAATGTTGATATTTTAGGACTTTTAAAGAAATGCCGACAACTTCTGCGCAGGAATGGTTAGTTTCGCGTAATGCAATTGAAAAGATCCTATATTCCCCTTATAATTACAATGAATTAGTATAGGAGTATGCTAGGTGAACTATGAATTTCCGCAGCTTTTTGGGAGCGATGATATGAGAAAGATTTTTACTTTAAATAAATCCCAACTGCATAGAAAAAATTCCAACAACAAAGGTTTTACTTTAGTAGAACTTATTGTTGTTATTGTTGTACTTGCTGTTATGGCTGCACTTCTGGTGCCTGCTCTTCTTGGTTACATGGAAAATGCCCAGAAGCATGATATGGAAACCAAGGCTGAATCTGTGAAGACAGTAGTCCAGGGTGTTTTCAATGATATGTACAACATCTCAAATAATTCTGATCCAATTTCCACTGCAATCGTAAAAGATACTGGTAATGGTGCTTACATCCGTCAGACTTCTGGTATGGAATCTACAGATGTTTGTTTTGTGGGCGTTGTTGGACCAAAGGCCAGCGACTCAAAGAAGTCTCATTATGCCATCAAGTCCATTTACTATACGGATGGAAAAACAGCCGTTTATTTTGACGGAACAGAATGGAAGAATGTTTCAACAATTCTTTCAACTGGTAATACAGATGGATATAAGGATTGTCAGATTGAAATTGTAGCTGGAAAGTACAAGGCAGACACAGATACTCCAGATACAAAGGATTCTATCGAGAAGGATCCAGATGTTCCAACTACACCAGTCACTACAAAAACAATTAAGGATGACAATGTTACCCTTACGGGTTCTTTCGTTTATGATGGCGAAGAAAAAGAACCTACAGTTTCTGTAGTTGTTGACGGTAAGACTCTGGTAAAGGGAACAGATTATACAGTAAAGTTTACAAATAATATTGATGCTGGAAATGCCAGCACAAGTAAGAAGCCAACAGTAACCATTACTGGTTATGGAGACTATTCAGGTAAGGTTGATAAATATTTCACAATCGCACCTAAGAATATTGCAGATGCAAGCATTACAACGAAGCAGATTGAAAACTTCGAATATACAGGATCAGCAATTACTCCTGATCTTGAAATTAAGGATACAGCTGTAGCAGGTGCAACAGTTACTCTTGCCAAGGTTACAGATTATACACTTGCAGGCGCTGCAGGAGATAATATGACCAAGGAAGGTACACATACTCTTGTGGTTACAGGTACTGGCAATTACACAGGTACTCGGGAAGCTACCTTCTATATCTGTACCTGGGTTAAGGTTGAGCTTTTTGCTTTAAGACCTGGTAATGATAAGGACACACCAACTACTGGTAACAAGTATGATGTTGTTACCCTTGAGAAGGGCGGAGATGCTTCAAAAGCACTTACATCTCGTTCTGCTGCTGAATACATAAAGATTGGTGAAGCAGAGCTTTCTTCTGAACTTCATACAAAGTACATCCAGTACGCTGGTGATGACATCGAAAGATACATGCGTAATATCGATTATGGTAAGGGCATGAATTCTAATACATCCATCCAAAACGGACAGATCATTTACAATAAGGATAATATTACTTACACAACACCTCTTGCAGATGTTCATTACTACGTTGCAAAGAACATAGAAATGGGTGCAGCAAATGGCTCATGGCATGCAGATGCTGAAGGTGTTTGGGAAATAGTAAAGCCAGAGGTAAGACTTTATGTGAGAGCACCTGGCTATGCAGCTCTTTCTCATAGCAATGCTGGATTTAACGGTCAGCCAAATACATACACAGATAATTTTGTAGAAGTTGGCGTAGCTTCATGGAATGCTTCTTCCACACTGACAACAAATTATAGAGAATACGTGGGGTCTGATTCTGCCATTAGAGCAGAACTTGGAAGCCTGGTATTTAATTCCAATGTTATTTATGATCAGAATACTTTGAAGACTGCAAGAAGAACATTCCCAAATAGAGAAGATGTTTCAAAGGAAACTAGCATCAATGCACCAGCAATTAAGTCTGGTCATATGTATGAGTTCCGTTCAGCAATGTCTGATGTTCACTTCTATGAAATTCGTTACGTAAATGGTGAGTGGCGTGCAGATGGTGTTGCCAACTGGAGATCACCACTTCTTATGTTCATCCGTATGGTGAATGATGCAGGTCAGGAGAATGGAGATTGGCGTCACCTTACAGATAACCAGCATGGCATGAAGAATATGGTAACTGGTTATGTTAGCAATGATTATTTCTATGATCATAAGCTGAGAGATCAGTACAATGGTTCCTTTGAAGAGGGTAGGGACAAGTCAAAGAACCCTGTCTACAACTATCTGGAGGATTTGACATTCACACCAAATACAACAGATGGAAGTGGCAATGGCACTTTCGTTTACAAGAACAATACATACACATTTAATATGGATAATATCGTTTGGGATGTAATTAACACAAACGATGATAACTTCATTCATATGGACGGCGTATGCATGGCGAACATTACATTTGACGCCAATGGCGGTGCCATCCAGGGAACAAATGATTCGTCAACAACATACATTGTTCGTATTGCAAAGAGTCTCGGCAAACTTCCAGTAGCTGAGCAGGCAGGCAAGACATTCGATGGTTGGTATACAGAAAAGACAGGTGGCACAAAGGTTGATGAAACTACACTTTCAACTGGCAATGTTACTTACTATGCACACTATAATTAAGAAAAATTGTTGCTGCTTGTTTGAACAACAATAGAGAAAGGATTCTGGTGGTTCTATGAATTTAAGAAAACCGCTTAGAAAACTAAAAAGAAGGAATAGAGGTTTCACCCTGGTTGAAATGGTTGTGGTACTTTCTGTGCTTGCAATCATGGCCGCAGTGAGCGTGGCCTATATCATAGGTTACGCGGAAAATAAGAAATTTAATGTGGCCAACGAGAATGCAGAAATCCTCTTCACCGCAGCCCAGAACCAATTAGCTGATTACAGTACAACCGGACAGCTGAAGGAACTGCGAGACAAACTTGATCCAAACGGCGATGGCGTATATGTGGACGACCAGGCAAATGGAATGCGCGTGATTAACGACATTCTGGGCCAGATGAAGAATGAAGATGGCCAGAGCTATGATAGGGATAAAGTCTGGGCAAATGCCAACAAGACAGAAGAGCAGATTGTATCTATCACAGTTGAAAAAGGCGATTATGAAAAGTATCTGAAAATTACAGATACAAATGATCAGGGCCTTTCAACTCCTAAGCAGGTACTTTTTGAAATCCTTGGTAACTACACCTTCGATACGGAACTCCTGAATGCTTCTGTCACGTTGGAATTTACACCATCTGATGGTCAGGTATTTGGCGTTTGCTATAACTCAGAAATTAAGCATCTGGTATATGCGCTTACTGATGCAGCACGTGATGGCCTTGCTTCTGATGAAGCGGATGTTTCCAATCGTCAGCCAAAGGAAAGAAAGAAGGGTGCTGGTAAGCTTACAGGTTACTACGGCGTTGATACACTTTCCCGTGCAATTAAGTCAAAGGCGAAAGAAGAAATTACCTTTACCAATGTTAATCTCTACAACGAAGATACATTAAATCTTGAATTTGAAGTTACTGGTGATCAGGCGGCTCCATCGGAGATTCCTTATACAATTGATTTTTACAATAAGGACGCAAGTTTGACCTTTGAAGATGGAACAACACCGGTTCCTACAGATCAGCCAATCTATAGATTAGTATTCAATACAAAAACAGATACGACAGATCCAACACTGGCAAGAAAGGCTGGTATGACAAAGCTGGTCTTCAGCGCAAATGCTGAGAGGTATGATAAAGACCAGGGAAAACTTGTTCCAGTAACAGGAAGTTTCCTTCTTCCTGCATGGGAAGTAAATGAAGGCTCAGGTAATGTTGTTATTCATGTAGTTCTGGATGCAGTTGATCATAATGCAACATCTTTCGATTATCAGAAAGATATTAAGTCAATCTTCTCAACAGATGGTGCCACAAAGGCCTTTGGTACAACATACAGCGTATTTAGATTCGGTCTTGCTTCTGATTACATCGCTTGCAAGGTTTCATCGGAAGGAACGGATGTTTACGCAGCAGTAGAAGAAAGCAGTGAATCCAATTCTGAGAGCATCGCATTTGACACAGTTACAAGAAATGCCAATGTTACAGACGATGACGGAAAAACAGTTTCCGGTGCTGTAAAATATACAATCACAAACGCACGTCATCTCAACAATGTACGTTTTGTGGAAGACTATCGATATAGAAAACTTCAGACAGGGGAGCAGGAGAACCATTCTCCTGTAACAGTATTTGAACTCACAAGTACTGTGCAGGGACTTCGTCACAATACATCTCTTAAGAAGAATGAAGATTCCGGCTACAAGGCAGGCACTGGTGAAGAAGAAACCATGTACATTGACTGGGGACTTCTGAAGAGCGCAGGAAATTACTTCGATTCTAAAACAAAGGATTTCCAGCCTCAGGATAAGAAAAATGAAATAGCTTTCGTATCCTTTGCAAAGTTAAATTACGGAGATTACTTCGAATCAACAGGAAGCAAGAATCCTGTAACAATCACAAACCTGACAATCTGGAAAAATGAGAATCAGGTAAATAATCTTTACATTGGAACCACTCTGAAAAAAGAGTATGATGCATGGAAGTCAGCAAATACAAACGGTGGAACATTTAAATATACCGATGCATATGAAGAAAAGATGCCAACAGGACTCTTCCTGGAAAATGGCGGTGAAATCAGAAATGTAGGCCTTGATCAGATTAAGGTTATTGGCAATCAAAACGTTGGCGCCTTTGCAGGTATCAACGGCAACCGCATGAAGAACCTGGTGCTTGGTAAGACTACAGAAGAAATCACAGATGCTACAAGTGGTAAGAAATATGAAAAGTCTACAAGTGAGATTCTTGGTGAAAAGAATGTAGGCGGATTTGCTGGAAGTTTTACACCGGTTCTTGAGGTTTTTGATGGTTGGAATCATATACATAATAAAACAGTCTCCGTTGAAGGTTTAGAGAACTACGCGACAGTAAGGGGCCTCTACTTTGTTGGAGGTATTACTGGTAAAGCCATGACGAATTGGGATGACCAAGTCAGCTTTACAAAGATAAAAATTGAAAAGTGTATTAACAAGGGTGAAGTCGGAAGAAGAATGGAAGATAAAGATGAAAGAGGATACTTCTTCGGAGGCATCATTGGTTATGCAGGTCATATTCAAGCTAGGGACGATACATATATAACAATTAAGGAATGTGAATTCCTTTATGAAGATGAAGCGGAGATTTCAGAAAAACTTATATCTGCATATGACAAAGCGGATGAACAACCAGCCGACAAAACAAAAGTTTTCAAAACACATGAGGGATTTGAAAACACCTTTGTAGGTGGTATAGCAGGTTGCACAAACTGCACAGCAATCCTTGGATGCAAGGTCGGTAACGAACTTGCAGATGATGAAGTTTCAAAGACATATATCCTTGGTGATAATTACGTCGGTGGCATCGTTGGCTACCAGATGACTTTTTCAAACCAGAATGGAACTAAGGATGATGAAAATAAGGTATATGCAAATGTAATCGGTAGAGATTATGTTGGCGGAATTTTCGGAATTACATCCATTAGCTTTAAGGATGGTAAGACTGTAGACTTTAGCAAAAAGGATTTCTCTGATTTACAGCCTACAGAGTCAAATTACGGTAATTTAATAGTATCTGGTTATTCATGCCATGGTATGGTATTTGCCATGGATGCCTATGCAGGCGGAATTGTTGGATTATTCTACTACAAGGACGCTGGTGATTTACATTTTGAACAAAATCCGGAAGTAAAGAAAAAGGCAGAAGCATTATTTAAGCCTTTGATTGATGATGAAAAAGTTCTTGGCAATTACACTGGTGGCTTGTTTGGATTCTCCTATGCACAGGAATATGTTTATGGAGATAAAGAATCTACCATAGATGCAAATCTTTACGGCGGTGATTATGTCGGTGGTGTTGTTGGCTACAATCATAGCAAACCACAATATGGAAAAACGATTGCTAAGGTTCATTTGAAGGGCACAACAACCGATAAGATGGTAGTGTATGGACTTAATTTTGTCGGTGGTATCGCTGGTGGTATGGATGCTGGTGCAGTTCTTGAAGATGGCGTAGTTGAAAATACAACTATCGTAGCAAAGAATGCATTTGCAGGTGGCTACTATGGCTACTTAAATAAAGATAGTAGCGAAAACCATTTAAGAAAATACAATGTTAAAAATGGTGTCTCTGTAACTGCAACATACTTTGCAGGAGGGCATTTTGGAGGCTTATTTGCTAATACAGTATTGTACTTTGATGGGCAGAACTATTTTGGAACTGACGAGTCAACTATTGATAACACTATCACTGCGACAAAAGCTTTTGCAGGTGGAATGACAGGCTTCTTTATGATGCGTGATTCAGCAGTGGATAAGGAACTTGTTGAGAGTCTTGCTACAAAAGTAGATGGTTTAAACGAAACGAATGCTGTTCTTGCAGTAGATAAGTTCTGTGTGGATAATCCTGTTCCAACTTGGAACATAAACTGGTCTGCAAACTCATACTTAATTAAGGCTTCTGAGATTAAAGCTGGAGTTTATGCAGGCGGATTTATAGGATATGTCCATGGAGGACAAACATTATCAATTAATAATGTTAAGAATAATGTCCAGATAACAACTACAAGCACAATCAGTAATAATGATTTGCATATTCTTAGTAGTGATCGTACGGATGCAAACTTCTCGTTCATTGGAGTGGTTGCAGGCAAAATTACAAAGAATATGTATGTAACTTGGTGTAGCAATGGTGTTCCTTTTAAGACACAGGGCTCCTTTATAGGTGGACTTGGAGAAATTAATGAAGGTACGATTGGACAATACAAAGTCTCAGAATATAAAGGAGATGCAAATAACCCTTATGTTGGTGGTGTGATTGGTCTCAATTTAGGTAATATCGGCTTCCAAAATCCATATCAGGGCGAAAAGATTGAATTTAATTCTCCAGTTACAGTAACCGGTGAAAAAGAAGCAGGTGCAATCGCTGCAGAAAATTACGGATTGATATACACTGGAAATTTTTCCGTAGGATTTGGAGAATCGATTACTGTAAATGTCACAGCTAATAATGGAATTGCTGGTGGCTTGGTTGCAGTAAATGGCGGTACTATTATTAACCCAAAAAGTCTCTGGGTAGATGAAAAACAAATGAACTTCTTTGTAGCTGGAAGTGTTACAGGAAGGACGGATGTAGGCGGCCTTGTAGGTCAGAACATTGGTTCATGGGCATTGGATTTTGAAAATGTGTATGTTACGGCAACAGTAACTTCTAGTAGTGGAAATGCCGGTGGATTTATTGGTACCCTTGCAGCAACACCATCTGGAACAGGAATTAGTAATGCTACGAATCATGGATATGTAAAGGGCGTGAATGCCGGTGGTATTGTAGGTGCAACTACAAGTGCCGTTGCAAGTAAGTTCTATGTAGAGAATTGCATTAATACAGGAATTGTTAGAAGTACAGATGATGGGAATCGTGCTACAAACGAAGCAGGAATTATTGTTTCATCAAATGGACAGGCCTTTATTAAAGAATGTAGAAACTATGCTCCAAATGTAAAAAATGGTATTACTGCTTCAAATGCACTTGCCATTGAATACTGCTTGGATATGAATACAGGTAGTGTAAACAGTCATTTTGGAAATGCCACATCTGGAAAATTATATAATTTCTATATTGAAATGACCGGTATGAGATATGATGCTGGTAATGGATGGGTTAATTCCCTTCCTTATACAGAATCTTCAACAAGTGGTGTTAACACTGGATTAACGGCACAGCAGGCAGCAGATCGAACTTATGATTCAGGAGAAATTCGCCAGACAATTGAGTATTATCAGAGTGGTCAGGCGCAAAATACTGCAGAGATTGGATTGCCATTACTTAAGATGACAAGTGGTAAGTATGCCTTGATTTGGGGAAACTCACCAACCCTGTTAAACAATATTGAAACAGATCTTACTGTGGCGGACGGACCGTATTTGAGTGAAGGAGCTGATGGCTCCACAGATTCTTCAAGAAGCTTCAGTAAAAATTCTATTCGGTACTGTCTGTACTTGACGCTTGAACAAAAAACTGGAGTGCCAGCAACAAGCACATGGAGTTATCCAAACTTTATTCAGCAGTTTAAGAATCTGAATGCTGGGATTGTAGAGGGGGCATCTCTTGAAGAGAAGCCAGAAGAAACAAGTGCAATTGTTGAATATTCAGATGGATCCACTCCGGTAGATATGACCACTGTTCAATCAAATAAGGTTGTATCTTTCTACGACCCAACAGCAACACCAACAGATGCAAGTGCATCTGATTACTAAACCATCTAAGATTTAGTAAAAACAATTTGTAATTACAGGAAGTAAAAATAAAAATGAAACCTCCGGCAAGTTCATTTGCCGGAGGGGAAATTGAGACTTTAAAGAAGGGAGGTAGCGCGGATGCGACGCGAACCATTTAATAGAAAAATGAATAAGAACAGCAACCGCGGTGCGGCCCTGATTATGGCCTTAATTTTGACAACAATTATTTTAGGCTTTGTTTTATCACTGATGGCGGTTTCTTATTCGCTTTATAACTCCACCAACAATGATATGGCTAAGTTAAATGTAGTTGAAGTTTCGGATAGTCTGAGCGAGGAGCTGGGCAAGGAGCTTACAGATGAGCCAAGCCTTTCCAATTTGAATTCCTTCGACAAATACAAGGCTGCAATGACCCAGACAGATGATGCAGGAAACGTGAGCCGAACAAATCTTTGGTACATGGCTCGTCGCGAGATTGCTGGTTACTCCGTGATGAAAAATCCAGAGAGCGCAGATGTAAAGGCGCCTTCAGCAAATGCTGTATGGCCTTACTACGCAGAGGGTGATGCCGATCACAATGCAGAGCACGCTAAGCGTTACTACAAGGTCAATGCCACAACCAAGACTGACACCACAACAAATCGTGCACCTGGTGAGACAAGCGTGTGTATGTACTGGACTCTTCCAAAGAATGGCAATGCTAATTCCAATAATCTGGAAGATGTCACCCTTCATGTGGAAGTCACAACAGAAATGGGAACAGAAAAGACCACCGTTTATTCAGAGTATGTGCTGAAGACAGAGTCCTTCCCAACAACAAATTCATCGGATGAAACAGCCCATCCAACAGCGTACCGCCTGTGGAGATGGAGCTTAAAGGACCGCCATAACTAGGGCAAATGAGATTGTCCCAGTTCGGGACTAAATTTTGTATAGCAATGAAAAGTTACGCAAGAAGTAAAGAAATCAAAGAGGAAATACTTATGAAGAAAGTTTTTCTTACAATGAAAAAACTTCATAATAAAGATAAGATGCAGTCTAAGGATTGGCTGAAGAAGCATGCAAATTCCGGTACTACCATGGTAGAAGTTATTGTGGCTTTCCTGGTTGTAACCATCATGCTTTTGATCATGATGAGACTGATTAAATTCTCAGGAACTATGGTTATGGAAGCTAAGGATATTCACAATGCTCAGACCAAAGTGCAGGAGAAGATGTACGATTCTACAGATACGGGTAAGCCTATTTCTTATCACGTTTCATTGGAACTGATTGAGAAGACGGCTGCAGATCCTGTGGATATGGCAGGTACAAAGGTAGGGCGTGGTGGTGCAATTCCATCTAAGACAGATGATGCTGCAAATATTCCTTTAAAGAATGCAGTGTTAAAGACCTATTCACCGGATGGAGAAGCAACAAGGACAACAGGTGAAGTTGGATATTCTTATCGCTACCGGGAGGATTAATGGAAGGTTACTGATATAACGAGCATATCAAGAAAAGATATAAAAACGAAAGAATAGATATAAAGAAAAGATATAAAGCAAATCAATGGAGATAATTGTATGATGACAAAGAATCATACAACTGAATATAGGAAAGGGATTCGAGCTCGCCTGAAGGCACTGAAGAAAAATGCAGGTTTCACCATGGTGGAACTGATTGTATGTTTTGCAATTTTAGGTATCTTTATGGTGTCCGCTGCGCAACTCATTTCCTCAACTGCTTTTATTTATCAGGATGCAAAAGCAACTGCAAATTCTCAGCAGGTGGCTGATATCCTTATGAATAAGGTGACAGGTGAGATTAAAAATGCCCAGTCAATACCGGTGATTGCAACTATGCCGGATGGCTCAAATTCCATCAAGTTTACCAATTCAGATGGTGTGCCAATCCTGATTTCTAAGAATGATAATGTGGGCAAGGATCCTTATGATCTGTTGAATATTGAATATAATCCAGGCACCGAGGGTGAAGACCATGTAAATTGGCGCTATGATAAGAAGGTCTATAAGGGATTCCACATCACAAATATGACTTTTAAGCAGGATAAAAGTAAGTACGAAGACAATGTTTACATTGTTACCATTTCAGTTAAGAATGATAAAGAAGGCGCGGAATATGAAATGACCAGCCTTGTTAAGTGTTATCGAATTAAGAACTAGGAATATAGAATTAAAGACGGGAAGTTATGGAACGAAATCCAAGACAAATTATTATATCTGTGATTCGAATTATTGCAGTGGTACTGGCGGTTTTAATCCTGGGATTTGCCTCATTTACACTGTTTAGAATTCATACAGAAGCTTCTTCATCTTTGAGACAGGCGAAGAATATTCTCTTTGCTATGAAGTCAGTGGATATTGAATTCTATGGAAAGAATACAAGGGTATTTGATGCCAGTCAGCCGGACGGAATCCGAGAAGGGACAAAGCCAGAGGTTGAACTTCTGAATGCAGCAAAGTACCCAGGTCATTATGCAATTACTTCCTATGATGTAAAGAAGAGAATTATCAAGGGTTTTACATATACCAATGGTCGCTATCAGGTTTCTTATTCTTACCGCGACAATGATACAGACAGATGGAAGGTTGATTATACTTTCACAGTTCTGGATTATGATGATGCAGAAGATTAATGTAACCAGTAACTTAGCTAACGCAAGATTAAATTAAGAAAAAACAAGGTTGAACAAAGATTGCCCCAGTATAATGAAGGGGTGATGATAAGAAAGAAGCCAAACATACGAGACATAATTTAGGGTGGGAGAAAAGATGGAACTATTAAATGTAACAATGTTCCTGAGCAAATTAATATTCTATATCGTGTTCTTTTTTGCAGGCGCATCGGTATTCTCCTTTTTAAATGTGGTGGCGGCGCGAGTACCCAGGCATGAAACATTCATGAAGGGAACTTCCCATTGCGAAAACTGTGGTCATGCGCTGGAACAAAAGGACATGGTTCCGATTTTTTCCTGGCTTCGCCTGAAGGGAAAGTGCAGATACTGTGGGTCACCGGTTTCACCGGAATACACAATCGTTGAAGCACTGGGCGGCATGGCAGCAGTTGTACTGGTGATTCTCTGGGGGATTTCTTTACAAGGACTCTTAATATTTTTATGGATTGCAATGACATTCCTGCTTGTCATGTTCTTGCGTGAAGAAACGCAAATTCCATCTGGCGCATATCTGATTATGCTGATTCTATCTGTGGTCAGTGTCGTATCCATGAATGGAAAAGTGATAAATGGATTTATCCAGGGAATTGGGCTTTTTTCTGGAGTTTATAAATTCAGCTTGCCTGTATATTTGCAGGGCTACTCTTTAGAAAAGTCAGTTCTGTCAAAGCATTTTCAGGAAAATGTACTTGGTCTCATGGTTATGGGAACGCCTATATATTTCCTTCGTTTTATTGTAAATAAGCTGAGAGAAAAGAATCTATCCTATGATTTTGTAATGGTGGCTGCACTTCTTGGATTTTTCCTGAGAGGAAAGGCTTCTCTAATAATTGTTTCGGTAACTGTAATAATTTACATCATTGTCACGCTAATCTGTCAAATTTACACAAAACAAGCGACAACTTCGCAAAAACGTGATAAAATGGAACAGATGGGGAGAACCGGTCAACATAATATTGTGGATCGTGATCATTTGCTGGCAGACTTAATGGGGATTATGTCTGCTGTTTTTGCGTTATTTTTATTTTACTAAACGCTTATAAATGCGGTGGTTACGAGAAGGCCGTAAAGTATAAAGAATCGACATTTCCTGTGGGAAGGGTAGACTTTGTTTCTTTAAACAAAGAATTTTGCAGGGGATGGTGGAGGTACCAGGTTGGAAAATTACAGATATACAGCCAAAGATGAAAAAGGTAAATCTGTATATGGAATGATGAAAGCTAGAGATGAAGTGGATCTCCAGGCCAAGTTGAAGGCTCAGGGCCAGTTTCTAGTTGACATCAAAGGAGACACCAAGGAGAGGGTTTCTTTCAGAAAAATGCGCTCAGATAAGCTGGCCGATTTTTCTAGAAATTTAGGAAAGCTCCTCAAAGCTGGTGTTACTTTAGTGCGCGCACTTCGTATTGTCGCTGAAGATGAAGCGATAAAGCCTGCTGAAAAGAAGATCTTTGATCAGCTTCAGAAGGAAGTTCGTAGTGGTACGCCATTTTCTGATGCCTTGGCAAATCAGGGCGACACATTCCCATTACTCTTTATTAATATGATTCGAAGCGCAGAGAACACAGGTGGTCTGGATACAACTTGTGATCAGATGGCGGAATACTACGATAAGGAATATCGTTTGCAACAGAAGGTAAAGTCTGCCATGGTATATCCTAAGATTCTTACCGTCCTGATTATTGGTGTTGTAGCCATTATCATGGGTTTCGTAATTCCGCAGTTCAAAACCTTATTTGATCAAATGGAATCTCTGCCTGTTTCTACAACAATTCTGCTTGCTATTTCAAATTTTGTTAAGAACAGATGGTATGTAATCATCTTTGTTGCTTTCGTCCTTTATATGGCAATCAGAATTCTGAAAACATTCCCAGCAATTTGTATGCTATTGGCAAGACTGGAACTGCATGCTCCAGTATTTGGAAAGTTGAAAAAGGTTATTTATACAGCACGTTTTTCAAGAACACTTTCCAGCCTTTATTCAGCAGGTATTCCAATTGTTACTTGTCTTGCAATCGCCAAGACAACAATTGGTAATGTATATATTGAGAAACAATTTGATGACATGATCGCCAATGTACGTTCAGGTGCAACGCTTTCTGAAGGTATTGGTAAGATTGATGGTTTCGTTAAGAAACTTTCATCTACCATTGGCGTCGGAGAAGAAACAGGTGCACTTGATTCCATGCTGACATCAATTGCAGACCAGATGGATTATGATTCCGAGATGGCAACACAGAGACTTGTAGCATTGCTTGAACCAGCAATGATTGTCATCATGGCTGTTGTTGTAGGATTCGTAATTATTTCTGTCATCACACCTATTTACGGTTCGTACCAGGCTATTTCAAATAGCGCAGGCTGATGTAAGAGGGGATTAATATTGAGTACAGTAGTTTATATTTCAAATAAAGAAATACAGATTGTCACAGGAACTCGTGGCAAAAAGGCGAGCGCAAAGCAGTTCTATCTGATGAAAGCCCCTGAAGGCAGTGTAATCAATGGTATGGTCCTTGATGTAAATGCTTTTCAGACTTTCTTAAAAGAATTTTGGGAGGCAAATAATCTTCCAAAGAAGGACGTTTACTTACTGACTAGTTCAAATAAGATTGCCGGTAAGATGGTTAAACTTCCAGTCCTGAACAAGAAGAAGTCCACTGCTTTTATTCAGCGTGAATTCGCAGACATGGAACGTGATGAGAATACAACGGTAATCTCATATCTGCCTCTGAAGGCAGCTGCTAAGATGAGATCTGTATATGCTTCCATGCTTTCCAGAGATTCTATTAAGGAACTTGCAGATGTGTTTACAAATGCGGGAATTACTTTAAGTGGAATCGCTTCATCTGATGCAACAGAAATTGCAATGATTGAACGTACCTGTGCATCTAAGAATCGTACATTTGTTGTACAGATTCTGGACGGTAACATGGTTACCAATATCCTTTGGTTAGATGGAAAGTTCAACTACATCAATAACATTAGATGCTTCCATGAACCAGGTACCCAGGAATTTTATGATGATGCTTCTCGTGCCCTTGGAAAGATGCGTCAGTTCATGATGACACAGAAGATTGAATCACCAATTGAGAGAGTTTATCTTGCAGGTACTGACGAGAGCAATGTTGCTTTCTATGATGAAATGTTGAAGGCTCAGGATATTCAGGCACCCGTAGAACTTATTACACCATCAACAGCAGATCGTGGTTTTGATACATTTAAGTTCCAGAGGGTATTCCCTGCAGTTTCTGGTCTTTTCGATTTTGGTCCTGAAAATGATTTCCTTCGTAGTTTGAAGGATGATGAGAAGAAGGAAAGTGCTGATCAAAAGGCGATTTCAAAAGGAAGATTCGTCACACTTGCAGTAATTGCTGGTGTTATGATTCTTCTCTTTGGTGGATCCCTTACAGCAAGACTTATCCGTGAGGGACAGTTAAAATCCCTTCAGTCATACAATGATGGGGTTGCCAGTCAGATTAATGAATATGATCTTTATTCTGCTGAAAGAGATGCCTTAGAGCAGCAGAGTCTTTCTCTGGATAATGTGGTATCAAGTATTGATACATATCCTCTCGGAAATGAAGATGTCCTTTCCGTTATTGAATCTACAGCTAATGGCTATGCAGATATCAAAATTGACAGCTTTGATGCAGAAGCTGGTGTGGTAAACATCATTGCCACTGCACCTGCTGTTTCTGATATAAATAAATATATCGCCCGTCTTCTTCAGGAAGATATTTTCATGGACGTTACATACACAGGCTACACGATGAATGCAGATGGAACATGGGATATCCATGTAATCTGCACTCTGACTGAAGGCGCAGGAAGATAGGAGGGGATAATATGCAAAGTAATGGTATTTCAAAGAGAGATCAACTTATCCTTTTCCTTCTTGGAATTTTCCTGATTGTTGTTGTAATCGGATATTGGGGTGTTCGTCCACAGTTTAGAAAGATGGCATCCATTCAGAATGAAATTGAAGAGGAAGAGGAAACAAAGAGAGAAAACACAATGAAGATCTCTCAGCTTCCAATGCTCGAAGCAGAATGTGAAGAGTATCAGAAGGTAATTGATGAATATCAGGATGATTTTTATTCGGTTATGACCAGTGATGAAATTGATCGTATGCTTACAAGTCAGGCACTTAGCCTTGGTCTTTCTGCATATGACCTGGAAATCACAATGCCAGATGCACCATCCGATCGACTGGCTTATCAGTATTCATATCTTTACTCTCAGCAGATTGCTGCCCAGGCAACTGCAGAAGATCAGGAAGCACTTGGAGCAGAGGAACGTGAATCCGCTGCAGAAGCAGAGGAATATGCCACCGGTGAAGAATCTGATTTAAATGAAGATGGTGAATCTACAACAAGTACATATGTTGCAAATCAGGAAATTTATGCAGCCACTGTATCTATGACAGTTGGTGGTGATATGGAAGATTTACAGAAGTTCCTGGATCAGCTGAATGCTCCTGAAAAGCGTATCTTAGTTGTTTCCTATGCCTGGGGTGAAAGAGAAGTGCCTATTACATCAACAGGCGCTGCTAGCTCTAGTGCAGATACTTCCGTAATGCTGGGAAGCGATGAAAGTGCTGATACATCAACAGGTGAAGTTGCTGTTCAGGTAACAAAGACTCTGACAGTTAACCTTGAAATCTACATGAATAAGAGTGATGCATCATTAAGTAGTGCTACGGATGCATCAGGAAACACAGAATCTACGGATGCTGTAGATAGTGGTGATATGCAAGTAACACCAGGAGATAATTAGAAATATTAGTTAGACAAAATTGACAGGAAATCTTCGACAAGTTCATTTGCCGGAAATGGGATTTAAGAAAAATGGGGGACCAGTGATTCATGGAGCCTAGAAAAAATATTCGAATAGGTGATGTGCTGAAGGAATTCGGCTACGTAACCGATGAACAAATCGGGGAGGCAATCCAGTATCAGAAGACTCATGAAGGTCTTCGACTTGGTGGTGCCCTGATTGAAATGGGATTAATTACTGAGCATCAGATGCTGGAAGCTCTGGGACGTCGTCTGGATTATCAGGTAGTATCTATTGCGGATTTATCCATTGATATTAAGTCAGTTGGTTTGATTCCTCAGGGTATGGCTGAAAACTATCAGATGATGGCCTACAAGCAGGAAGATGGTCTGCTGTATGTTTTGACCAACGATCCTCTGAACTTCTACGGACTTGAAGATATTCGCCAGGTTGCTGGTATGGATATCATGCTGTCCCTGACAGAGGCTGCGCCTCTGGCGGATGCGATTCAGTACTACTATGCAGAAGTAACCGCTCACCGTATGGCGGAGGCTGCTTCTAAGGATTCTGCACCAGAAGAAGAAATTGTCGATATCAATATCGAAGATGCAGAGGATGATACACCAATCATCAACCTGCTGAACTCTCTGATTGTAAGAGCATATAACACAAACGTTTCCGATATTCATATTGAGCCATTTGAGAATTTTACAACTGTGCGTATGCGTATGGATGGCGTTATTCAGGATTACATGACTGTTCAGAAGAACATTCATTCTTCCCTGATTGCCCGTATTAAGATTCTTGGTGACATGGATATCGCAGAACGTCGTATTCCACAGGATGGTCACTTCCGTTCTATGGTAGATGGCACACCAATTAATATCCGTGCCTCTGTAATTCCAACTGTATTTGGTGAAAAGGCGGTTCTTCGTCTGCTTGCTTCCTCTGCAACCATCGACTACCCAGGTTCCTTTGGTATGACTCCAGAGAACTATCAGAAGGTTGAGGACATGCTTCAGTCGCCAAATGGTATCGTCTACGTTACAGGACCTACAGGTTCTGGTAAGTCTACAACTCTTTACATGATTCTTCAGGAATTATCCCAGAGAGCGGTAAACATTTCCACAATCGAAGACCCTGTCGAAAAGAATCTGCCTAAGGTTAATCAGATGCAGGTTAATAACCAGGCAGGACTTACATTTGAAATTGGTCTGAGAGCCCTGCTTCGTCAAGATCCAGATATTATCATGCTGGGTGAAACACGTGATAGTGAAACAGCTTCCATTGCGGTTCGAGCAGCCATCACAGGCCACCTGGTACTTTCAACCCTGCATACAAACGATGCAGCTTCCACTGTTGTCCGTCTGATAGATATGGGCGTTGAACCATACATGCTTGCCAACTCTCTGGTTGGTGTAATCGCGCAGCGTCTGGTTCGTAAGGTTTGTCCTTTCTGTAGCCAGTGGGGCGAGATGACCGATGCAGAAGAGAGAACAGTAGGCCATCGCCTGATTCAGGTAAAGCATACAGTTGGTTGTAAGCAGTGTAACAACACAGGCTACAAGGGCCGTGTATCCATTCATGAAATCCTTCCAATCACTAAGGAAGTTCGTGACATGGTATCTAAGGGCAAGTCAGCTGAGGAAATCAAGGAATACGCTTTAGCAAACCTTGGTATGGATTCTCTGAAGGCAAGTGCCATGAAACTGGTGGAAGAGGGAACAACCACCGTTGCAGAACTTGCAAGAGTTGCTTACTACGACTAATCCCGCAGCAAATGAGTTTTGTGCAATTCAACGCAAAATTGTGCAATTTCAGTCAAAACGTCAAAAATACGCACACTTTGCGAAAAACACGTTTGCATTTTTTAGCCTCTAGGGTACTA
This sequence comes from uncultured Lachnospiraceae bacterium, assembly GCA_900314445.1. GTDB lineage: Bacteria > Bacillota > Clostridia > Lachnospirales > Lachnospiraceae > Eubacterium_Q. The sequence goes on from OMVA01000105.1 coordinate 23,753, forward strand.
AAAAGTAGTCAAAACATGACCGAATATGCTTGATTATAGTAACATAATTAATATTTGTGACCGCTTATTTTACAAAATTGTGCAAAATATATAAATTAAATTGTGTAAAACTATGCAAAAGGACGAATTGATCATAGTGCCTAAAAATGATTGAAAATATTAGCAATCATTGGTATACTCTAATCACCAAAAACGTAATACGAATTAAAAATTCAGATTCGTAAGAGAGAGTTATTTTTCATATTAAGGAGGAAACGTTTATGAAGAAATTAAGAAAGAATGACAAAGGTTTTACACTTGTAGAACTGATTGTAGTACTTGTTATCCTTGCACTGCTTGCAGCAATCCTTGTTCCAGCTCTGCTTGGTTACATCGACAAGGCTAAGAAGGAAAAGAACTATCAGGCAGCTCAGGAAGTTCACACAGCTGTTCAGGCACTTGCTACTGAGTCTTATGGTAAGGGTGATGCAACTCCTACAATGGCACTTGCAGAAATTAAGGACCTTGCTGGTATTGACGATCTTAGTGAAGTTGTTGTTGTATTTAAGTCCAGCAAAGATAATCCTAAACTTAATTTCCAGGTATCTTCCATGAGTGTTAAGTTTTCATCAGATTCTGCAGCAACTTATTATACATACCATTTAAAGGATGGTAAGTATACTTGGGAAGCAACAGAAACAGCAACAAAAGCTGGTACTGGAGAAGTATTAAAAACTTACAATTAAGCTAATTAAAATCAGTTAGTTAGTAATTGGCGATATCAAGGATGGAATACCTTCTGGTATTCCATCTTTTTTTATGCCTGAAAGTTGTATACTCATAGGGTATTCCTATAGGTGATAATAAGTGAAGGTTATTACTGTGGGAGAGTGATGAGACTGCAAAAGAGTGAAAAAACTGTGTAAATAGTACTGGTTCACGCATTTTCTATTGTGGAAGAAGTTTGGGACAATGTATAATTAGAACGAATGTAAGGTTAGATGTGCAATGGTGAATAATCTTCGCGCAACTCATTTGCAGGGGCGGGATGAGGCACTAGCACAGAAGGTAATAGAAAGAAGAAAAATATGAGTAAAGTAATTCGAACATGGTCACATATTGATAAGATTCCATATCGCAGGGCATCTAAGGATATTACGGAGTGCTGCTTTGTTTTAGAGGGCGGGGCTTTTCGCGGTGTCTATGGCGAGGGCGTGACGGATTATCTTATGTATAAGGGGATTAATCCTTCCTGCATTATCGGAGAGTCGGCAGGGGCTTTATACGGCCTCAATATGCTGGCGGGGCAGATTGGTCGTGCGGCCAGAATTAATCTGACTTTTCGACATGATTCGGAGTACGTGGGTGCTAAGGCTATCCGAAAGAATAAGGGGATTTTCGGATTTGATTTTGCTTTTAACACCTATAACGATATTGAGCCAATTGATGAGGAGAGAATGAACTCTGGTCTCCAGCGTTTCGTGTGCGTGGCCACAAGACTTCGTGATGGCAAGCCAGTTTATTTCGAGTATGGCAAGTGTCCGGATATAAACATTGCAATTCAGGCATCGGCTTCTATGCCATTCTTTTCCAAGCCTGTGGTGATTGATGGACAGAAGTATCTGGACGGCGGTAATTCCGACAAGATTCCGGTGCGCTGGGCCATGCAGCAGGGCTATGAAAAGATTGTGGTAATTACAACTCGCCCTGCGGGTTATCGTAAGAAGGACCGGGATAAGTTTACGGATATGATGGCTCCTCGTGTTTACAAGAATTATCCGGAATATGCAACGCTTCTTATGGACTATAATGCTTTTGAAAATCAGCAGAGACAGGATATTGAACTGCTGGCTCAGGAAGGTAGAATCTTTAAAATTGATCCACCGGATTTTATTAATGAGGTGGGAAGACTTGAGTCCGATATGGAAAAACTCGGACATCTTTATTACCTAGGATACCGAGATGGAAAACGACTTTACAAAGAACTTAAAAAATATTTTGAAAAATAAAAGAATTAGAAAGTTTCCAGGAAAAATCGCTATGGCAACTTCTCTGGCTGTAATTCTTTCGGCAAATGCATTTGCCGGGGGTATCACAGCGGAAGAAGCGGAGTTTGACTACCAGGAGGAGGATTTTGCTTCGGATCTTGCTCATCAGGAGGGTGATTTTGCTGCTGGTCTTGTGGGCCAGGAAGGTGCTTCCTCAAATGTGCAGTCCAGCTATAGTTCCATCTATGGCGAAGACGAAATTGAAAGTTTTTCAGACAACTGGTCGGGCAAAGTGCTTCTGGATGATTATTTGAATCTGGAAGAAGGTGCTATAGAGGATGCCTTAAATGCCAATCTGACGTCCTTTGTGCAGAATAATAATTCCTATCAGGGAAGTGATGCCACACCATTTTTAGGAACTCCATACAATGGTGAAGTGGACCGTGGACCAAGACAGGGGATGAATTGCATCTCATTTGTACTGAGGGTATTGCAGGAAACGGGCATGGATAATCTTTACGATCTTGACATGGATTCCACCACTTCCTTATATTCTTTTTTGAACTGGGTCGGCGGCAAGGATCGGGGCAGTTATAAAATTCTGGCTTACGAGTACTCCAATACGGAAATGCTTTTACAGGGCTATCCGGATCTCAGTGAGAAGAATGCCGGCCAGGTAATTGAAAATTATAAGCCTATGAAGGGCGATATTCTGGTGGCAATTCCTAAGGGCAGTATCGGTGGTAGAAATGATCATCATATTGGATTTTATATGGGAGATACAGACGGCGAAAATCCGGATGCTCTTTCTGGGAATCTGAATCTTTTCTGGCATTCCATTGAGCACTTACGGGATGGCAATCCTTTGCTTGGTGGAGTGAACAGCAATAAGGCCAATGCAACAGGTAATATGATTTCTTCTATTCAGGGTGTTGCTGAGGATGTGACCTGGATTGTCTTTCCTGTTTCTCATAGAAAGTATTACGCCGGCATTCAGGTTCAAAACCAGGAAGGTGATGAACTGGAGGGAGTTACATTTACATATCAGGTGGCTTACCAAAATATTGAGACCGGTAAGATTTCCTATGAGGATATGGGAAAAGTAACCACAGATGCAAATGGACTTGCCATGGCTGTGTTTACAAGTAAAGCTGTAAAGGGTATGATTCCAGACTTTTCAGAAGATGTGAGATTCATAAAGACAGTAGAAGATAGCTCGGAACTCTATTATGAAGTGGATTGTCAGGACAGTGAGAGTCAGGCACAAAAGTCTGCGGACCAGATTACAATAGAAGAAAGTATTCAGGGACAATTAATTTCTAACAATGGCACAGTGAAGTCCATTTTAGAGGGATTTACAAACAAGAAAACAACAAGTGGACAATACTTTAATATCTTTAATAGTATAAAGGAGGATTCGGATGAGTGATTATATTTTGAGCTGTTGCTCAACAATTGACTTAACAAATGAATGGGTAAAGGATCGTGATTTACATTACATTCCTTTTAATATTATTGTGGATGGTCAGCAGTATAAGGATGATATGGGACTTACCTTTTCTCCTCAGAATCTTTACAAGATGATGGAAGCTGGTGCGGAAGCCAAGACTTCTCAGGTTGGTATTGGTGAATATCTGGATTATTTCACACCTTTCCTGGAAGAGGGAAAGGACATTCTCCATGTAAGTCTTTCAACAGGTATCTCAGGAACCTTTAACTCAGCGTGTCTTGCAAAGGAACAGCTACTGGAAAAGTATCCAGATCGCAAGATTATTGTGCTGGATTCTATGGCTGCATCTTCTGGTTACGGACTTCTTATGGAATATGCCTGTGATAAGCGTGATGAGGGCATGTCCATTGAAGACCTTGCTGCCTGGATCGAAGAGAATAAGCTGAATCTTAATCATTGGTTCTTCTCCAATGACCTTACATATTATATTAAGGGTGGCCGTGTATCCAAGGCGGCTGGTATGGTTGGCCAGGTGCTTTCCATTTGCCCACTTCTCAATGTTGATCTGGAAGGTCGCCTGATTCCTCGTGAAAAGGTTAGAACAAAGAAGAAGGTTGAAAAGCGTATCGTAGAAAAAATGGTGGAGAATGCAGAAGGCGGCAAGGATTATGCCGGTAAGTGCTTCATTTCCACATCAGACTATGAGGCCTCCGATCGTGTAAAGGAACTTGTGGAAAATGAGTTCCCACAGCTGAAGGGAAAGATTCATATCTTTGATATCGGTTGTACCATTGGCAGCCACACAGGTCCTGGTACGGTAGCTCTCTTCTTTATGGGCAATAAGAGAGTAGATTAATAAACATACAAAAAGAGTCTGTTATATACAAAACTTATAGCGGACTCTTTTTTTTATATATTAGTCAAACCTATAACACAGTGATATAGTTACATCATCAAAGCAGGGAACAGGAAAAAATATTAAGAAAAGCCAGTAAATATAAGGATTTTTGAAAAATCAGGAGGATTAAAAATTATGTCAGAACTTAAGGAAAGAAAATTACATTTTGAAACATTACAGACACACGTAGGTCAGGAAAAGCCAGATCCAGTTACAGATGCAAGAGCAGTTCCAATCTACCAGACATCATCATTCGTTTTCAGAAACTCTGATCACGCAGCTGACAGATTTGGTCTTCGTGATTCTGGTAACATCTACGGACGTCTTACAAACCCAACAGAAGATGTATTCGAGCAGAGAATCGCAGCTCTGGAAGGTGGTGCAGCAGCACTTGCAGTTGCATCTGGTGCAGCAGCAGTAACTTATGTTTTCCAGGCACTGGCTCACGTTGGTGATCACATCGTTTCGGCTAAGAATATCTACGGTGGAACATACAACTACCTTGCACACACATTTGTAGATGCAGGTGTTACAACAACATTCGTAGATCCTTACAACTATGAAGAAATTGAAGCAGCAATTAAGCCTGAAACAAAGGCTCTTTACGCTGAATCACTTGGTAATCCAAATGGTGAAGTTCTCGATATTGAAAAGTGGGCAGAAATCGCTCATAAGCACAACCTTCCACTGGTTATCGACAACACATTTGCAACGCCATTCCTGATCAGACCTTTCGAATATGGCGCTGATATCGTAGTTCACTCAGCAACAAAGTTTATCGGAGGACATGGAACAACAATCGGTGGTGTTATCATCGATGGTGGTAAGTTTAACTGGGATCAGCCAGAGAGATGGCCATGGCTCAGCAATCCAAATCCTTCTTACCACGGCGTAAGCTTTGCTAAGGACGCAGCTCCAGTTGGATTCATCGTTTACATCCGTGCAATCCTTCTTCGTGATACAGGTGCTACACTTTCACCATTCCACGCTTGGATCTTCCTTCAGGGTCTTGAAACACTTTCACTTCGCGTAGAGCGTCACGTTCAGAACGCACTGAAGGTTGTTGAATACCTTGAGAACAATGATCAGGTTGAGTATGTATCTCACCCAGCAGTGTCAAAGGATCCTGTACAGCAGGCACTTTACAAGAAATACCTTCCAAACGGTGGTGGTTCTATCTTCACATTTGACATCAAGGGTGACGACAGAAAGGCTAAGGACTTCATCGATAACCTTCAGCTCTTCTCACTGCTTGCAAACGTTGCTGACGTTAAGTCACTGGCTATTCACCCAGCTTCAACAACTCACTCAGAGGACAACGCTGAGGAACTGATTGAGCAGGGCATCAAGCAGAACACAGTTCGTCTGTCAGTTGGTATCGAGCATATCGATGATATCCTCTTCGATCTGCAGGAAGCTTTTGACGCAGTAAAATAATTAAAAATGCTATTCCATTCGCTCTGGCCCACGCCAAGAGTCAGAGCGAATTTTGTTGAATAATCCAAACTCCTAAATATCCTAAAAAAATTAAAAACAGGCTAAGTTGAGGTCAACCCCCCATATGGGCGAGGCTATTCATAGCCTGTTTTTATTTGCGTTTCACATAAATAGCGGATATTCAATCTGCAATTTATATGTTGAATTTGTGGGAAATGGTTTGGGAAAAATCTATTGGGAGATAGACTATGGGTAGAAGAAATATGAAAGGAAAGGTCGATGGATTCATCCATCGACCTTTATTTTTGCGTTATTTAAAATGTAAGAATTATCGTGACATTTTTAAATTAGTCATTATATTTCTTAGCCCAGGTATCAATGAGAGCCTGATCTTCGAAGTAGTTGATCTTCATAGCACGCTTAACTTCAGCAAGAGTAGCAGATGCCTGCTCATGAGCAGCAGCTGTACCAGCCTTGAGGATATCAACAACACCAGGGATGTCCTTTTCGAACTTAGCACGTTTTGCACGGATTGGAGCAAGCTCCTTGTTGATGACATTGAGAAGAAGCTTCTTACACTTAACGTCGCCAAGACCGCCCTTAGCGTAGTGCTCCTTCATTTCATCCAGATTCTTGTAATCTGGGCAGAACTCTGGGAAGTCATCATCTGTTGCGAAAGCATCCAGATATGTGAATACAGCGTTGCCTTCAACCTGACCAGGATCAGAAATCTGAATGTGGTTAGGATCTGTGTACATGCTCATAACCTTTGTCTTGACGTCCTTCTCAGAATCAGAAAGGTAGATGCAGTTGCCAAGAGATTTACTCATCTTAGCCTTGCCGTCTGTACCTGGAAGACGAGAGCAGATAGAGTTCTGTGGAATGAGAGCATCTGGTTCCACCAGTATGTCACTTCCGTCGCCATATGTTGAATTGAACTTACGAACGATTTCACGAGCCTGTTCAATCATTGGAAGCTGATCTTCACCTACAGGAACTGTAGTTGCCTTGAAGGCTGTGATATCAGAAGTCTGGCTGACTGGATAGCAGAGGAAACCAGCTGGGATAGAAGCCTCGAAGTTACGAAGCTGAATCTCAGACTTAACAGTAGGATTTCTCTGAAGTCTTGAAACAGTAACCAGGTTCATGTAATAGAAAGTCAGCTCTGTCAGTTCCTGAATCTCAGACTGCAGGAAGATGTTTGACTTAGCTGGATCGATACCTACTGAAAGGTAGTCCAGAGCAACTTCAATGATGTTCTGACGAATCTTTTCTGGATTATCGAAGTTATCTGTCAGTGCTTGTGCATCAGCAATCATAATGAAAATCTTATCGAAATCTCCAGTATTCTGAAGCTGAACACGACGCTTTAATGACCCAACATAATGACCCAGGTGAAGTTTACCTGTTGGACGGTCACCTGTAAGAATAATTTTTTCCATAATGTCCTCCCTAGTTGTGTGTAAATTCAAAGCGCATCTCATTTGCATGGTTTTTATCCCTTCTTTGCAAATGGACTGTGCTAGAACACACATATTTACTTATTATAAGGATTTTTGCCACTTTTCGCCACAGTTTTTTCCTGCTTTGACTTTTATATAGGGCATTATTATACTGAAGGGGCGTGGGTATGAGAAAAATCATTGCGATGGTACTTGCGAAAATTATGGATGAGGGAGAGATCATGTTCGTAAAAATCTGTGGCGTCACTTGTGAAAAAGATATTTCATATATTGAAAAAGCAAAGCCTGATTTTGCAGGGGTGATTCTTTTCTTTCCAAAGAGTAAGAGAAATATTTCTCTTTCCCGGGCAAAGAAACTGAAGGGAGAAATGCCGGAAGGAATCGAGACGGTGGCTGTCTGCGTATCGCCAAGTCTGGAGCAGGTTCTGGATATTCGAGATGCAGGTTTCTCCTACATTCAGATTCATGGAAAATTGTCAGTAGAGGTGCTGGACGCCTTGGATAAAATGGGACATCCAGAACGGATGGAAGTTCCGGATATGAGAAAATTAAAAGTGATTCGCGCCTACAATAAGGTAGAGGAAGAGGAACTTGCGGAGATTGAAAAGCTGCGTGAGCGGGATGAAGTTTTTGCCTTCCTCTTTGATGCCAAGGAACCAGGTAGCGGTGTAACCTTTGACTGGACCCAGATTCCGGATCAGGACTTTTTAAAGAAGCCTTACTTCTTGTCTGGAGGTTTGAATCCTGGCAATGTTTATGACGCGGTTCGAAAGGCAAAGCCGGATGGTGTGGATGCTTCTTCTGGAGTGGAACTATCAGTAGCGGATGCATCCTTTCTGGCAAATCTTATGGGGGTATCCAGCCTTGTGGATGATTCTCTTTATGGAGAAGGCCATTGCAGACAGTCCGATTTGTCAATGAAAGATATGGATAAGATTCAGGTCTTTGTGGAAAAGGCGAGAAAAGCGGCAAATACATTTGCATAAAAAACTTTGTGAAGGATAGGGCAAATATGATTTACACGGATTTAACGAGAAAAGCTATAAATATTGCTTATAAGGCGCATGAAAAGCAACGCGATCATTCTGGGATTCCATATATTCTGCATCCCATTCATTTGGCAGAACAGATGACAACGGAGGATACCTGCGTTGTTGCGATTCTTCATGATGTTGTGGAAGATACCACAGTGACTTTGGAGGACTTAAGACAGGAGGGATTTTCTGAGGCCCAGCTGGAAGGAATTCGCCTCTTAACACATCTTCCTGATGTGGATTATTTTGATTACGTGCGCGGCCTGAAGGATAATCCAATTGCCCGTGCAGTAAAGATTGCTGATTTGCATCATAACTCAGATCCAAGTCGTTTGGTGGAAATTACCCCACATGATTTAGAGAGATTTGAAAAATATAAGAAGGCTTTGGAGATTTTAGGAGCCAAGTAGGAATATGAATGAGTGAAATTAAAATTTATGTAGAAGACGCAAGGCGCATGGATGAAGCGACGTCTCTGGCTAGAAAAATGAATCTGGAAGTGACAACAGAGGAGCCGGGGCTGGCAGTTCTTCCGTCTCTATTGTCATGATAAGCAGGGGCAAACTCTGGAAAAAATAGAAAAGAAATAAGATTAAATGTCGGCGTAGCTCCTGAAAAAGATTGGGAACTGAGTCGACATTTTTTAATGGAGCCATATAAGAAATCTATATTTGTAAACTTATAAAGTATGGAGAAAATAATTCTTGACGAGGATAAGGATAGGTAGTATATTTTACTTGAACATCTGAACGAGTGTTCATATGTAAATGTTTATAAGATAGCATTTGCTACAAAGTAGAAAATTTCTACAAAGCAGAAGATGGCTACAAGTCAGGCAAATGCCCTGTGTGTGTATCCTAAATTAGAATGAATAGCAAAAGAGAGGGGAAATTATGGCAGAAGAAAAGAAGAATGAAATTTGCATGCCGGATGACGAATTCTTATTCGAACTCTGTGATCTGTTTCGAATTTTTGGTGATTCCACAAGAATTAAGATTCTGTTTGTACTCATGGATCGCGAGATGAATGTGGGTGATATTGCCACAGAACTGAACTTAAATCAGTCTGCAGTCAGTCATCAGTTACGTGTTCTCAAGGATGCAAAAATTGTAAAATTCAGACGTGATGGCAAGTCCATGTATTATTCACTGGACGATGACCACGTAAGAAACATGCTGGCACTTGGTATGGAGCATGTAGAAGAATAGAAATCATGCAAATGAGATGCGCCGATCTTTGTGCAGTTCATTTGCAGGAATATAAAGATACAAATATTGTAAAAATAAACGCCCCAGGCGACGGAGGAAAAAGAGATGAAGAAGACATATAAGGTAGAAGTTGATTGTGCAGCATGTGCAGAGAAGATGGCTGAGGCTATCAAGAACACAGAGGGCGTAAAGGATGCAACCCTTTCATTTATGACACTGAAGTGCAAGGTTGAGTTCGAAGAGGGTGCTGACCCAGATGCAGTTATGCAGCAGGCTCGTAAGAATGTGAAGAAGATTGAAGACGATATGGAAATCTTCCTTGACTAA
>OMVA01000084.1 GCA_900314445.1 uncultured Lachnospiraceae bacterium
CAACATACATCTTGCATCTCGAAGATTCTTATCATCAACATTAATTCTGTTTTCTGTATAGAATTTGTTGAATGCCTGAGCTGTATCCACTGTGAATCTAGAAATAGCACATGGTTCATATCTCTCAGCAGCATCTTTTACTACAGCTGGGAACTTATAAATCTGTTTGATAAGTTCTGTAGATGCAGGGTCTGTAATTAAAGAAGCATCGATTGCAACATTTTCATCAAAGTCAGGATTTTTTTTAAGAATACTTGAACATCTGGCATATGTATACTGGCAATATGGACCAGTTTCACCTTCAAAGTTCAAAAGATTTTCCCATTTGAATGAAACATCCTTAATTCTCTGGTTGTATAAATCATTAAAGATTACAGCACCAACACCAACCTTAGTTGCTACTTCGTCCTTATCAGCAAGATCAGGATTCTTTTCATCAATAATTTCTCTAATCTTAGAAATAGCTTCCTTAAGAAGGTCTTCTGCAAAAATTACATTACCATCACGGCTAGATAACTTTTCACCGGCAAGATTGACAAGTCCATAAGGAATATGAACTAAAGAATCCTTAGCCCAGTCATTTCCTAATAATTCAATAACCTTAAATACCTGCTTGAAGTGAAGTTTTTGTTCCTGTCCAGTAACATATAAACACTTATCGAAATTGTATTCTTTTTTACGATAGAAGATAGCAGCAATATCACGAGTAGCATAAATTGAAGAACCATCATTCTTAACAATAAGACAAGGAGCCATATCATATTCAGATAAATCTATAATCTTAGCGCCCTGGCTTTCTGTAAGGAGATTTGCTTCATTAATTTTATTTACAACATCATCTGTCATATCTCTATAGAAGCTTTCGCCTGTGTAATGATCGAATTCCATACCAAGAAGCTTATAAGTTCTTTTGAATTCTACTAAACTAATATCAACGAACCACTTCCAGATTTTAAGAGCCTCTTCATCACCGATTTCCATTTTATGGAACCAAGCACGTGCTTCATCATCTAAAGCAGGGTCTTTATCTGCTTCCTGATGGAAGAGAACATATAGTCTCATTAATTCTTCGATACCTTTTTCCTTAATAGCTTCTTCAGAACCCCATTTTTTATAAGCTACAATAAGCTTACCAAACTGAGTACCCCAGTCGCCTAAATGATTAATTCTTTCAACATGATATCCAAGTTTTGAATAAATTTTGTATAAAGAGTTACCAATAATGGTTGTTCTTAAATGACCGATATGAAAATTCTTTGCAACGTTAGGTGAAGAATAGTCAATACAAATTGTCTTTCCGTCACCTTCATGAGATGCACCAAAGTCTTCTACTCGAATAGCATCTAACATTGAGCTAACATAAAAATCTTTCTTTAAGAAGAAATTTAAATATGCTCCCTGAACATCAATATGATCAACAAAATCAGGAACTTCAATTGTTTTCTTAATATCAGCAGCAATCATATTTGGAGCCTTGCGCATAGTCTTTGCTAAACGGAAACAAGGAAATGCAAAATCACCAAGTTCTGGCTTTGGTGGTGTTTCAAGCATTCCATTGATTTCTTCCTCTGTTAAATCTGGCAGAGCCTTATAGAGCAGTGCAAGAACCTTATTTTTCATATATTCCTCCTAAAAAAACAAATAATAAATATATTTAATCTATCCTGTGAATAGTTAAATTGTAATTGTTACAAACTTACTTAACTGGTACTGAAAATCTAACACGTGTTCCATGTCCTGTATTTTCTATACTAAGTCTTCCCTGTAATATGAAAATAATCTCATCGGCACGATGTAATCCGCTGTACCATTTACTTTTTTCTTTTGCAGAATCTTCAATTCCTTTTCCATAATCTTCAATTGAAAATTCAATTGAATGATTTTGTTCAGAACAAATAAAATCAATTTTCTTTGATAAAGTATGTTGATAAATATTATCAAAGAATATTTTTAATAATCTATAAATATATAAAATCTTAATGAAATCCATATCAGGAAGTTGATCTGGAATCTTTTGATTTATGTCAACCAAATGTTCATTTTTCATTTGATTCAGAAAATTTTCTAATGTCTGATGTAAAGAATCCTTATCTTCTAAGAAGAAGTCCATCTTTTCTAATTGATCTAAAAGTGCATGGCTTATTGCCTGTCCACTGCTTCGAACATCTTCCAGCATAAGCTTTGCCTGAATAGGATCAGAAACCAGAATTTCTTTGATTATTTCTAATTTATGCATATCCTGGTCAATTGGACCACGAACCTGCTGATTCAAAATAGAAGAAAGGTAGGTTTGATCAAACAAATGAAGCATTTCAATCTTTTGAATATGCTCTTTTTGAACTTCTTCAAATTTCTTAGAATTTTCTTCATCATCAACAAATTCAAATGCATTATCATCAAATTCTTTTTTACGAAGATTGTTCATTTCTTCGTCCTGCTGAGTTTGAGTTTCTTTTAATAACTGAATTTGCTTTTCAGCCTCCAATAACTGGTTGCATCTCGTAAGAAGTGATTTGATCTGAATTTGTTCCCCATCAATCTTTCTTTCAAGTAAATCCTGTTTTTCTTTTAAAGCATCATATTCAGCTTTTGCTTCATTTTCTTTTTTCGTCTCATCATTTTCTACATGAAGAGGGCTAAAAATATTTTTACGATAATCTGTATTCAATGCGTATATATTTTGTGTTTTAGAAATTTCTTCCATACGCACGTGTACTTCAAACAATGAGGACTTTAGCTTCTGTAAGGCCTCTGTATGTTCTTCCTTTAAACGATTGAAGTATGTAAGGGAATTTCGATTTGCAATTTTTATTTTATTAAAATCGTATGACATACATTTTCCTCACAAATACTTATCCAATAAATATATTATTGAATATCTTTTTTATCTGTTACCCTAACAGAGTCTTTCTTAAGACTTTTCTTACCTGTTTTCTTATTAGTGCTATCTGAATTTGCTAATTTTTTCTTTACAGCCTCCTTTTTTGCCAGTTCTTTTTTACTAGCTTTGGAAGGCTGATAATGTATTTTAACACGTTCAAATCTTGTACGATACCTATGAATCAAAAGCAAAGTAATAATCAAAACTAACACAATTACAATGCCAATAATAATGAATACTCTAATAATGTAGTTTCTTTTCTCTATATGCTGAATGATTACATCTGTGCTTGTGGCATCGCTAGCTGTGGATGTATCAACCACTTTAGATGTAACTGTAATTGGAGTAGAACCAATTTCTTCTCCGTCCAATAGTAAATAAATCGTTCCTATTTCTTTACCATTTGGATTTGCGTAAAAATCAACTGACTCACTAATACGACTTTCATCAAAATCAATCGTAGTAAATAATGAATAATTTCTGTCAAATGAGATTGTCGGCTGAATAGAGTCAGTAAGATAATAAAAATTATCATACATAAGAGAACTCGTATTATAGCCTTCTGCAATTTCAAATTTTTCTAATGGCTTACATGTTTTGAAATTAGAGAATCCATATTCAAAAAGACTCTTTGCATCTTCATACACATTGGCATTTTCTGGAGCATTCATTACTACAGCCACAAGTCTTGTACCATTCTTTTCAGCAAAGGCAATGAAATTAACCCCATCACCTAAAGAGTAACCTAAGCGTCCACCTGTAGTATATGCATAATAGTAAGGTTCACTGGTATAAAGCATCTGGTCCTGCTGCCAGAGAGTTCTTGTATCATAGCGATCAGTCTGAGGTAGGGTATAAGTATCCACGGAAAGAAGAGAACGGAACTTACTCTTTTGATAAGCATCCTTACCAATTAATGCCATATCATAAGCAGACACAAGAGTATTTTCACTATTACCTGAAGCATCTGCAAAGGATGAATTCTCACATCCTAATGACTTTGCATATTCATTCATTTGCTGAACAAATACATCTTCACTGCCGGCAATATCATTTGCAAGCATTGTGCCAGCATCCGATCCCGCATCCATCATTAAATAATAAATCAAATTTTGATCTACCATTAAAGAAGGTGAAAATGCAATGTCCGCAGTTAAAACTTTAGCAACACCACCAGGCTGGTAAGTCTGATGAGCATTTTTCTCATATAAAACCTGATTTTCATCAATGTTATAAAGGATTGCTGAGCTGGAACTAAGGCTAACTGCATCTGTATCTGTTGCATTCATTCCAGGTATTGTTGCAGCTTCAACCAATTTTGGCTCAAATATAAAATTATTTGAAAAAATGAAAGCAAAAAGAAGAGCAAACAAGAATATGAAATTAATAATTTTAGAAGCTCTAATTTTCATGATAAAATTCTCTCAAAAACCGATAATATCGGCATTTTAATAATTTACTAAACACGGAAATTATGCTACATTTTACGGGAAATTGCAAATTTGCGAATCGATAAATAATAGCTTTTTTACAACATAAGGAGAAATGTTTTGAGATTAAGAAATGTACCAGGTGCAAGAGAAGAAATTGCTGCCAGCAAATATGTTCTCTTAGACGATGCTGAAACAAAGGGCAAATGGAATGAGATTTTTGGTAACGACCATCCAATTCAAATTGAAATTGGTATGGGTAAAGGTACCTTTATTATGGAAATGGCACAGCGTCATCCTGAAATCAACTTTGTAGGTATTGAAAAGTATTCAAGTGTACTTGTTCGTGCTCTAGAAAAACTGGAAGCAATCAATAATGAAAAAGAAGAAAAGGGAGAGGCAACAATCAATAACCTCTTACTTTTCCGTATGGATGCTGAAAATATTGAAAACTACTTTGCAAAAGATGAAGTATCTGATATCTTTCTTAATTTCTCAGACCCTTGGCCAAAGGATCGTCATGCAAAGAGAAGACTTACATCAGATAGATTCCTTGCTAGATATATCAATCTCATGAAGAAGACAGGAACTATCACATTTAAGACAGATAATACTGACTTATTTAACTTCTCTGTAAAGACTGCAAATGAAGAAGGTTGGACTTTCCTTAAGAAAACAGATGATTTACATCATTCCGAATACAATGAAGGAAATATCATGACAGAATATGAAAAGAAGTTTTCTGAAATGGGAAATAAAATTCATATGATGCAGATTATTCAGTAAGGTCCCTATATAAACAAGTAGAAATATTAAGGAATAGCGTTATTAAAAATATAGTTATTCAAAAACATAGAATTAAAAAATATTATTATTAAGAAATAAAAAAAATTAACAAATAAGGTTCTTATAGTGATAAGTAGATTTGCATTTATCATTTATAAGAGCCTTTTTATTTAAAACAGAAAGTCCTCTTTTTTATAATTATCGACATTACTTTTCATTGCTTTTATAATAGAAGATATTTTGAAAAGGTTAAAAGAAATGACAGAGAAGAAAAAACGAATTTCCGAAATTGATATCTTAAAGGGCTTGGGCATGATCACAGTATTAATGGATCATGTTCTTATTAATAATGCTTTTTTCTATCCTTTTGAAGTTGCTCTTTTCTTTTTAGCAGCTGGTTATTGCTTTAACCGAGATAAAATCACTTCAGGAAAAGCCCTTTCCTCCTATTATATAAAACAAATCAAATTCTTATATATTCCACTTCTTTTATGGAATTCCTTCTTCATATTGTTTAATAATATTTGGCTGAAACTCCATATATATTCTGATGACCAGCTGATTCTATTTGATCCAAATATTGAAAAATTCTTTGCACTGGATCAGCATTTAACATTTCTCCAAATGCTTAAGCAAATTCTAAAAGTGGCATGTCTAATGACATCCTCCAAACTTGGTGGCGTATCCTGGTTTATCAGAGCCCTGATTGTAGTCCTCTTTGTATACGCCTTACTCACATTTTTACTTCATAAAAAAGAAAAGTCACATGTAATTATTCTTATCATTAGTAGTCTTCTCTTTATTATTGCTTCCATCATACTGCCAACGGTTCATTTGGCATCCCTGGACGGGGCAGTATATTCTGGCACAATAAATGAGGCTTCCTCCTCCATCCTGACAAATGTGATTGGCGAGGATACCATCAATCCTTCTACCTTAGATATCATTTTTAGAATTATTTTTTACTTCTTTATGTTTTCACTTGGCCAGATTTTAAAGGATTACAAATTTTTCTTAAAACCTAATGTTCCTGCAATTGTTTCATCCATACTTATAATTCTTCTCTATGGACTTTGCAGACTCAATGATTGGGGCAATGATATTTTCAATCATTTCCTCTATGCATTTTCAGGACTTTCTGCATGGATCATAGCTATTAGCATTGCAAGACTTATCAAAGAATTTTGGATTGGAAAAGCCTTGAAATATATTGGACAGAACACTCTTCCTATTATATTTATGCAACTTCTAGCTTTTAAATTACCAATGCTTTTGGAATTATTTATCTACCACTTGAGTTGGTATTATTTAGCTGCTTTTCCATCCTATTCACAAAATATATTCTGGCAGATTATATTAATTCTTTCAGGCCTCCTTATTTCTTTGGGAATCCATTACATTTATAAGAAAGCAAAAAGGCAGAAATCCATTTAGATTTCTGCCTTTTATTTTAATTCTTATAAAATTTATGTAACTATTCGCTAATAAATTTTGAATTATTCTTCAGAAGTAGTCTTTTCTGAATCGTCATAACGATTTGTGTAACCGCCATGGCTATATCCACCGTGTCCGTATCTTCTGTTTCCACCATTATACTTCTTAGGGAAAACAACTACGCGACGGTATGGTTCTTCACCTTCTGACTTAGTAGTAACGAACTTATCACCCTGAAGTGCTGAGTGAATAATACGTCTCTCATAAGGATTCATAGGTTCAAGCTTGTAAGGACGTCTTGTTCTCTTTACCTTATAAGAAATGTTCTTTGCTAATGTCTCAAGTGTTTCTTTTCTACGATCTCTGTAGTTTTCTGTGTCCAGCTTTACGCGAACATATCCTTCAGACTTCTTGTTAACATACAAACTTACAAGGTACTGCAGTGAATCAAGTGTCTGTCCACGCTTACCAATGATAAGACCCATATCAGGTCCTTCAACATCCATAGAAAGTACATTGTTTTCCTCAAGAACTGAAGTAATTGTGTTTTCTACTTCCATCGCATTCAGGATTTTTTCAAGATATTCCTTTGCTTCCCCAGCAATTGCTGGATCTGCAGGAACGAAATCCTTTTTCTTTTCTTCAAAAGAATCTTCGAAATCAGGAGTTTCCTCGAACTTCTTTTTTGAAGCCTTTTCTTCTGACTTTTCAGTCTTCTTTTCAACTTTCTTTTCTGGAACATTTCCGCTAAGGATCTGGTCGATTTCTTCATCGATAGAATTCTTGCCCTTTGCCTTAATGACAAATGGCTTTGCACCGATTCCAAGGAATCCGCTTGTTCCACGTGTTACTACTTCATATTGAAGATTTGACCTTGTAGTGCCGATCTTTGTTGCAGCTTCAATAACGGCATCTTCAAGCGTCTTACCAGTAAATTCTTGATACTCGTTATCCATAACTTACTCCCCTTTATGGTTGTAATGCCAAACGGCATTTGCTCGATCAGTCAGACTTCCCTTCTTAACATTATTGTTATTCATAAAGTTATCACCTCTACCATCAACATCTTCATCGATAACACTAGGGTCATAAGATGAATCTGACTTGTAATTCTTAAGGTTTACATTACTATAACTCTTCAAGTTCTGCTGCTTCTTAACACTTTCTTCCCTTGCACTTTCTCCAGTAGCTGCTGCTGTAAGACGCTCAGTAAGACTAACTTTACCACTAGCGCTCCTTTTAGCGTTTGCAATTTCTGCCTTAAGACGTGCCTTTTCAACAATCTTTTCCATATCTACATGATTGTAGTAGATATTTGTAAAGAATGTGATTAAGAAAGAAATAAGAGCACTTGTTGCCCAGTAAAGACCAAGACCTGCTGGTACATTTACTGTCAGCCAGAATGAGAAAAGTGGCATGATGAACATCATAGTTCTCATGGACTTCATCTGTGCATCCTGTGTAGCATCACCAGTTGAGTTCTTAGGCTGTACAAGCATAGCAAGTAACTGGAATACAAATGAAGCAATTGGGATAAGCATAAGTGTTGAAATATGCCATCCTGGTGTCTCAGTAAGGTTGATTCTAAAGATGAAATCATTTGCCTTATTAATAGCTTCAAAATTTGATTTGTAATCTACTAAAAGATTTAAATGTAATCCATCATTAATCTTGTTGATTAATTCTGTACCACATTTTGATACAACATCGATTACAGCATTTACATTAGAAGTGCTTGGTGTTGCATCTCCAGCAGTTGCATACTGCGTAATTGTTGAGGAAATACGCTGAATCTTGTTGTCAGAAGCAAATGTTGACATGAAGCCATAACTTCCATTTGCACCAATGATTTCCTTAGCAATAGGTTCATATAAATCATGAATCTTTGTTACATATGCAGGAATATTCTGCATTACATTGTAGAGTGCAATAAAAATTGGGAACTGAATCAGAGATGTTGCACATCCTGAAGTCATCTTAATTCCATACTTCTTCTGCAGCTCCTGTGTTTCTCTCTGCTGAGCAAGCATAGACTCCTGGTCCTTCTTACCCTTATACTTCTTCTGAATTTTCTGGAATTCAGGCTGAAGATAAGACTGAATCTTTGAAGAACGAGTCATCTTTACGCTCAGTGGGAACATGATCAAACGAATCAGTACTGTAAATACAATGATACTGAATGCCAGAGATGTAATTCCCATACCAAAGAATAAATTGTACAGTGCATTAAAAATGAAACCCATTAATTTAGAAATAGGTCCCATGATAGCACCATCTACCTTGGTTAAAAGCATTTAGGCTCTCCTTTATGTTCCATTACGGAACTGGATCATATCCACCCTTATTAAATGGATTACACCGAATTAATCTCCACATGGTAAGCAGAGTTGCTTTGAAAAATCCATACTTCTGGTACGCCTCCAGAGCATATTGTGAACATGTTGGCACAAAAATGCACGTAGGATGTATTTTCAATCTTGAGAGATACTTCTGATACACTTTAATAAGGAAGATACAAATTTTTTTCATAGTCATTAATTACTTAAAATCTTGTGGAGACGGCACAGATGCAGAAAAGCGCTTTCAATTTCTTGAAAGCCCTTTCCTTTTGCCGTGTTCCTTGCAACAACGACAATATCAATACCACTATTAATATTATCCCTGTTCAAACGATAGCTCTCGCGAATCAGACGGGTAATTCTATGTCTAACCACACTATTTCCGACCTTTTTACTACAAGAGATTCCAATTCTACTGTACATCTGGTCGTTAGGTGCGATGTACATCACTAAATATTTATTTGCGTACGACTCCTTACGGTTATAAACTGAGCCAAACTCTCTGTAGTTTTTTAGAGAAATAATATTTTTCATATCTTATTGATCCAATATCAATTAAGCAGAAAGAACCTTTCTTCCCTTTGCACGTCTAGCAGAAATAACCTTACGTCCATTCTTTGTCAGCATTCTCTGTCTGAAGCCATGAACCTTTGCTCTAGATTTCTTCTTTGGCTGAAATGTCATTTTACTCATAATTTACGTCATCCTTTCATTTTAAAACCAATAATAATGTAGATATTCCACTAAAAGAGGCGTAAATCCTTTAGGGAAAATCCTACCTATTTTATTTTAATGTCCTAGAAAAGTCAAGAAAATGGTGTGCGACCCGTCAAGTAGACAATCAAAAAACACAAAAGTTTTTTCTACCCG
>OMVA01000086.1 GCA_900314445.1 uncultured Lachnospiraceae bacterium
AACTGTAATGGTTGGTTGTGTAGAAGGAATTCTGGGTATGAGACCTGATTTTTACGGACTTCGCATTCAGCCAGCAGTTCCTGCGGAGTGGGATTCCTTTAAGATTTCTAAGGATTTCCGTGGTAAGCACTTATCTATTCAGGTATTGAATCCGGATCATGTTACATCTGGCTTCAAGAGTCTTACATGTAATGGTACTGTTTTAGAGGATAATTATATCCCAGCAGATCTGTTGCAGGATGAAAATGAAATTGTTTTAAAACTTTCGTAACATCATCCTCCGCATAGTAAAATGTGCGGAGGATTTTTAAGGTAGAGAGGTTGTCTCGTGGCACAAAGTACAAATAGTAAAAAAACTACATCACAAACAAAGGCGGCTGGTGCAGACACGAAGAAAAGAACAACTAGTACAAAACAGAAAACACCAACTCGTGAAGAGCAGTATAGAGGAAAACATTTTAATGGTTCCCCTAAACTTCCTGCTGCAAGAGTAAGAGAGATTTATCTGTACATCTCATTTGCATTAAATGTATTCTTATTCCTTGGGGCTATTGGTCTTTGCGGCGTTGTGGGAAAAGCAATCAGTGGTTTCTTCTTTGGACTTTTCGGAACGGTTTTCTTCCCACTTCCTTTCTTCTTCTTTGTAGCTGCAGCTCTTTTGCTTGCAAATGGACCTAAACCGAAGCTCATTAAAGTTCTGGTCTGGTCCTTTATATTAGCTATGATTGTTGGCTTTATTTTCCAATTATCTGTTGGCATTGATGCTAAGAGCCTGAAGGTTCTTTACTTTAATGGTTATTCAGACCATCAGGGTGGAGGTATCATTTTTGGTGGTATTGTTGTTCTTATGTCCAAACTGATTGGTAAGGTGGGCGCAATCATTGTTACGGTATTACTTTTGGTAGTAACCGTAATTGAAATTACCGGCATTTCTCTTATTCAAATGTTGAAGTCATTCTTTTCTTTCCGTTATGAAGATCAAGATGAGTATGATTGCCAGAGAGAGCTTGAGTTATCCCAGCCTAGACGTGTTCATCGAGAAAG
Source organism: uncultured Lachnospiraceae bacterium (assembly GCA_900314445.1). Taxonomy (GTDB): domain Bacteria; phylum Bacillota; class Clostridia; order Lachnospirales; family Lachnospiraceae; genus Eubacterium_Q. The sequence continues at coordinate 1,045 of OMVA01000086.1, forward strand.
AGAACATGGTATTTTAGGTAAAATTACTGTACAGGACGATGATCATGATGGAATTGCTGATACAGCAAGCTTAGGGAAAAAGAAGAAAAAGCAGATTGTTGCCAGTGAAGAAGTTCATGAATTGAAACCTGAAAATGCTGACCCGTCTGGTTTTATTTCCACTATGCAGGAGGAATTAGAACTGGATAATGAAAACGAAGATGTAGCAGTTAGAAGGAGCAGAAATGCAGCGAAGCAGACTGCTGCTGAAAGGAAAACAGCCAGACGTTTGGTTGAAAATCCACTGGTTCATTATCATCGTACAGAATATAAAGATTTCTTTGATTTAGAGCCGGATTCTGCTACCTATGCAGATCCTCTTGGAAATCAGAATTATTATGACGCGGAAACGGGCAAGGTTGCAAAGAATGCAGCTCCAGTGGCAAAGGCAGAAGAGAGTAAAGAAGAATCTGATGATATTGCAGATGATTTCTTAATCCAAGGTGAAGTTGTCGATGGAAATAAGGTTTCTCCTGCCATGCCTAGTGCTTCTGAAATGGAAGCTACCAGAACAGCTACAGATGAATTAAGAACAAACATTCCTTCTTTTCCAGCAAGGGTGGAGGAAGAGAAGGTTACTAAGCAGGATAAGTTAAATGAAACTGCTGAAATTATCAATGAAATTTCTCAGGATAAGAAGCCGGAAAAGAAATATGTATTCCCTCCAGTGACTTTACTTAAGTCTGATGGAAAGAATACAGGTCGCAAGTCTACGGAACATGTTCGAGAGACTGCAGTAAAACTGAAGTCTACATTAGAAAGTTTTGGTGTAAATGTTACCATTACCAATTGTAGTGTAGGCCCTACAGTTACCAGATATGAAATGCAGCCTGAACAGGGTGTTAAGGTTAGCCGAATTCTGAATCTTCAGGATGATATTAAGTTGAATCTTGCCGCTGCAGATATTCGAATCGAGGCTCCAATTCCAGGAAAAGCAGCCATTGGCATTGAGGTTCCAAATTCTGAAAGCTCTGTAGTTTACTTTAGAGATCTTGTTGATAACGATACCTTCAAGCGTTTCAAATCAAAGCTTTGTTTTGCCGTTGGTAAGGATATTAGTGGACAGCCTATCATTACGGATATTGCTAAGATGCCTCACTTACTCATTGCTGGTTCTACTGGATCTGGTAAGTCTGTATGTATCAATACAATAATTATGAGTATCCTTTACAAGGCAGATCCTAAGGAAGTAAAGATGATCATGATTGATCCGAAGATGGTAGAACTTACTTCCTACAATGGTATTCCGCATCTTCTGATTCCTGTTGTAACAGATCCAAAGAAAGCAGCAGGTGCTTTGAACTGGGCTGTTCAGGAAATGACAGACCGTTATCAGAAGTTTGCAAAATACAATGTTCGTAATCTGGAAGGATTCAATAAACTTGTAGATTCCTATAAGCCTTCTGATCCAGAGAATCCAGATAAGGCCATGCAGGAAAGAATGCCTCAGTTGCTGGTTATTGTAGATGAGCTTGCTGATCTTATGATGGTTGCTCATGGAGAAGTGGAAGATTCTATCGTAAGACTTTCTCAGCTTGCACGTGCTGCTGGTATTCATCTGGTTATTGCTACACAGCGTCCATCTGTTGACGTTATTACTGGTTTGATTAAAGCGAATGTTCCATCTAGAATCGCATTTGCGGTTTCTTCCGGAATAGATTCCAGAACAATCCTGGATATGAATGGTGCAGAAAAGTTGCTTGGTAAGGGAGATATGTTATTCTATCCTGCAGGTAACTCTAAGCCTACTCGCGTTCAGGGTGCCTTTATTTCAGATGATGAAGTAAATGATGTTGTTGGATTCATTAAGGAAAATTATGGGGAAATGACCTATGATGCTACAGTAACCAACAAGATTGATACTACAGGTGCAGAAACAAGAATTGAAGATGGGGAAGAAGTAGAACGCTTCGATGAATACTTTGATGATGCTGGTCGCCTTGTTATTGAGAAAGATAAGGCTTCCATTGGTTATTTACAAAGAGTATTCCGTATTGGATTTAATCGTGCTGCTCGTATTATGGACCAGCTTGCTGATTGCGGTGTTGTCGGACCAGAAGAGGGTACGAAACCTAGAAAGGTTCTTATGACCTTAGAAGAATTTGAACAGTTCCTGTCCAGTCCTTCTGAATAATGAATTTCATTGGTCTTTTTTTAAAAGAACGGTTTTAGGAGAAGGCTGTAAATAATGAATGTGTAAAGGAGTATTTGATATGAAAACAGATATTGAAATCGCACAGAGCGCAACTATGCTCGACATTAAAGAGGTAGCAGAGAAAATCGGTGCTACCGGGGATGATATCGAGCAATACGGAAAGTATATGGCAAAGGTATCTAATCAGTTCCTTGATAAGATTAAAGATAATGAGAATGGTAAATTAATTCTGGTTACTGCTATCAATCCAACACCTGCAGGTGAAGGAAAGACTACGGTAACGATTGGCCTTGCTGATGCTTTACGTGAGCAGGGAAAGAAAGCTGTAGTTGCGATGCGGGAGCCTTCTCTTGGACCTTGTTTTGGTATCAAAGGTGGTGCAGCGGGGGGCGGATATGCTCAGGCTGTTCCAATGGAAAAGTTAAATCTTCACTTCACTGGAGATTTCCATGCCATTACATCTGCAAATAACTTAATGTGTGCAATGCTGGATAATACTCTGAAGTTCGGTAATCCACTGAATATTGATCCTAAGAGAATTGTAGTTAAGAGATGTATGGATATGAATGATCGTACTCTTCGTAATGTTATTATCGGTATGGGGAATAATGGTGATGGTGTTGTACGTCAGGATCACTTCATGATTACAGTTGCTACTGAAGTAATGGCCGTTTTCTGCCTTGCAGATTCTCTGGAAGATTTAAAAGCAAGACTGGAAAGAATCATTGTAGCTTATACATATGATAATGAACCTGTCACTGCAAAAGAACTGAAGTGCGTAGGCGCTATGACAGTTCTACTGAAGGATGCCATTCGTCCAAATATTATTCAGACACTTGAGAATACACCAGTATTTGTACATGGTGGTCCATTTGCTAACATTGCTCACGGTTGTAACTCTATTCGTGCAACAAAGACAGCAATGAAGTGTGCGGATTATGTAATTACAGAAGCTGGTTTCGGTGCTGATCTTGGTGCTGAAAAGTTCATGGATATTAAGTGCCGTATGGCTAATATTTCTCCTGATGCAGTTGTTCTCGTAGCGACTATTCGTGCTCTTAAGTACAATGGCGGCGTTGCTAAGGAAGATTTAGGTGCTGAGAACCTGGATGCTCTGAATAAGGGTATTGTTAACTTGGGTAAGCATATTGAAAATTTGAAGAAGTATGGTGTACCTGTTGTTGTGACAGCAAACCGATTTGTTTCAGATACGGATGCTGAAATGGACGTACTCCGTAAATATGTAGAAAGTCATGGATGCAAATTTACTGTTTCAACTGTTTGGGGCGAAGGCGGAAAGGGTGGTCAGGAACTTTGCAATGCAATTCTTGACATCATGGCAAATGAAAAGCCTGATTATCACAGTATTTATACAGACGATATGCCTCTGGTAGATAAGATTCGTACAATTGCTTCTGAAATTTATGGTGCAGCAGATGTGACATTCTCACCAGAAGCTAGTCGTGCTCTTACAAAGATTACAGACATGGGATTTGGAAATTATCCGGTTTGTATTGCAAAAACACAGTATTCTCTTTCTGATGACGCTAAACTTCTTGGACGTCCAGAAGGCTTTACGGTTCATATTAGAGAAGCTTATGTTTCAGCTGGTGCAGGATTCGTTGTTGCTATTGCCGGCTCTATTATGACAATGCCGGGACTTCCTAAGTCACCTGCAGCTGAAAGAATTGATATTGATGAAAATGGAGAGACATTTGGCCTCTTCTAAATAGTAATAAAAGTGGAGCGAGTCCATTTGTAAACTCTGCTAATGGACTTGCCTTTCTGGGTAATAAAAAGATTGGAAATAATTTATGTTTAATATTTATATGGCTTCCCTGGGTTGTGATAAAAACACTGCGGATAGTGAAAAAATGCTGAGCATTTTATCCCACCGTGGATATATGCTTGTGAATGCCCCGGAAGAAGCAGATGCAGCAGTAGTAAATACTTGCTGTTTTATTCAGTCTGCAACAGAAGAAAGTATTCAGCAGCTCCTTGATCTGGCTGAATATAAGAAAGACAGACTGCAGTATCTCATTGCGGTTGGCTGCATGGCAGAGCGCTTTAAGGATGATATGAAAAAGAATCTTCCTGAGGTGGATGCACTTATTGGAACCGCTGGACTGGATCAGATTGCTGATGTTCTGGATGATTTACGTGGTGGTAAGAAGGATGTTGATGTCTTTGAGGATATCAATAAGAAATTCGAAGATCAGGGTCCTGTTGAACGTGTAATCACAGAACACCCATATATGGAATATCTGAAAATCGCTGAGGGTTGTGATAAGAGATGTACTTATTGTGCTATCCCTTATTTCAAAGGTAAGTACCGTTCAGTTCCTATGGAAAGGATTCTCCTGGAAGCAAGAGGTCTTGTTCGAAATGGTGTAAAGGAACTTATCTTAGTTGCTCAGGAAACAACATGTTATGGCGTGGATCTCTATGGTGAAAAGAGGCTTCCTCAATTACTTCAGGCCCTTGGCAGAATTGAAGGTCTGGAATGGATTCGACTTCTTTACTGTTATCCTGAAGCCATTGACGATGAGTTGATTGCAGAAATGGCTTCAAACCCTAAGGTACTTCATTATGTAGATATGCCAATTCAGCATACAGAAGATTCTGTATTAAAGAGAATGGGTAGAAGAATTGATCATAAGGGAATTATTGACGTGGTTGCTAAAATGAGAGCAGTTATGCCAGACATTGCCATTCGTTCTACCATTATCACTGGTTTTCCTGGAGAGACCCAGGAAGATCATGCAAATCTTATGGAGACTTTAGCATCCCTTAAGCTTGATCATGTGGGTGCCTTCACTTATTCCAGAGAAGAAGGAACACCAGCTTTTGATTTCCCTGATCAGGTTGAAGAGGAGATGAAAGAAAGCTACCGGGATGACATTATGGAACTCCAGGCAGAAATCTCCAATGAACACAATGAGAATCTTGTGGGAAAAGAACTGGATGTTCTCATTGAAGGCTATCTGCCAGATGATGGGGTATATATGGGACGTACCTATAGAGATGCCCCTGAAGTTGACAGCTTTGTCTGGGTAAAGGCAGACCGTGAATTAATGTCTGGCTCTATCGTTCCAGTTCAAATTACAGATCACAATGAATATGATCTCTTCGCAGACCTTGTAGAAGAAGATTATTAAGCAAAGGAGATTGTTATGAATTTACCAAATAAGATTACAATTTTCAGAGTTATATTAATTCCATTTTTCTTGGTGGCACTTTTAGTAGATGCGATCCCTGCAGGCAAATGGATTGCGCTTGGAATTTTTATTGTGGCGTCACTTTCAGATATGGTGGATGGTAAGCTTGCCAGAAAGTATAACCTGGTTACAGATTTCGGTAAGTTTATGGATCCATTAGCGGATAAGCTGCTTACATGTTCAGCCATGATAGCAATGATTTCTTTAAATCTGATTCCATCCTGGGTTGTTATTGTGATCATCGCAAGAGAATTCACAATTAGTGGATTTAGACTGATTGCTTCCGATAACGGTAAAGTTATTGCTGCAAATATGTGGGGCAAGGTAAAAACCACAGTACAGATGATTATGATTATTTATCTGATTGTTAAGGTTGCCGCAAATTGGGATAGCCTTTTCTTCAATGTGGTTGCCCAGGTGCTGATTTATGCAGCTCTTGCTTTAACAGTAATTTCTTTGATGACATATATCCTTGGAAATAAGGATGTACTTTCATCAAGCAAATAAGATGAGATTCAATTACTATACAGAATTTACTTCTTATCTGATAATTAGAAAATTAATTATATAATTGACAATAACTTATAATTTTCGCATAAATTTAACGTTTTATGCAAAAGTTCACAATCCTTTTATGTTGAATAAAGTACATAAAAGTTATAAAATATTTCTGTTTGTGAAAAAAAATTTCTTATGGAGGGCTTAAGTAATGAGCGATAAGCTTACACTGTCAGCAAGCGAGAGAATTAACACTCTTCTTGATGACGCTAGTTTTGTCGAAATCGGTTCTGGTGTTACAGCCAGATCTACAGATTTCAATTTAAACAAAACAGAAACTCCAGGAGACGGCGTTGTAACTGGTTACGGCGTTATCAATGGCAAGCTGGTTTATGTATATAGCCAGGATGCTAGCGTTCTCGGTGGTTCTGTTGGAGAAATGCATGCAAAGAAGATTTCTGCTTTGTATACACTTGCGATGAAAGTTGGCGCACCTGTTATTGGTCTGATTGACTGCGCAGGCCTTCGTCTTTCAGAAGCAACAGACGCATTAGAAGCATTCGGACATCTTTTCAAGAAGTCTACACTTGCTTCAGGTCTTGTACCACAGATTACAGCAGTATTTGGTAATTGTGGTGGTGGTGCAGGTATTCTTGCATCCCTTTCTGATTTTACATTTATGACAAAGAGCGCAAAGCTTTTTGTTAACAGCCCAAATGCACTGGCAGAAAACTATGAGGAGAAGTGTGATACTTCATCCGCTGAATATGTAAGTGCTAGTAGTCCTCTTGTCGATGGTGTATATGACGATGATGCAACTTTACTTTCAGACATCCGTAATCTTGTAAGTCTTCTTCCATCAAATAACGAAGAGGAAGCTCTCACAAGCTGCACAGATAATCTCAACCGTACAATTCCAAATCTTGGAACTATGGCTGATGATGGAAGAGCAGTTGTTCAGAACATTGCAGACGATAACCTCTTTGTAGAAACAAAGAAGGAGTTTGGTAAGGATGTAGTTATTGGACTTATTCGTCTTAACGGAGCAACAGTTGGTGTAGTTGCAAACCAGGTTTCTGGTGGTGCTGACAGACTTTCAACAGCAGGTGCTACAAAGGCATCTGCATTTGTAAGCTTCTGTGATTCATTTGGAATTCCAGTACTTACTCTTACAAATGTTAAGGGCTTTGCTGCAACAATTGAAGAAGAGAAGACAATTGCTAGAGAAGCTGGAAAACTTACAATGGCATTTGCTGATGCAACAGTTCCAAAGGTAAATGTTGTAACAGGTTCTGCTCTCGGTTCTGCATATATTGTTATGAATTCAAAGGCTCTTGGTGCTGATATTGTATTTGCTTGGCCAGATGCAGAAGTAGGCGCTATGGATCCAGTAGCTGCTGCAAAGATTATTGCAAGTGAAGAAATTGCATCTTCTGCAGACAAGGTTCAGGCTGAAAAGGATGCTGCTGCCAGACTTCGTGCTGACCAGACTTCAGCTTCAGCTGCTGCTCGTCGTGGTCTCGTTGATGATATCATCGAACCAGATGCTACAAGAAAGCGTGTAATTGCAGCATTCGAAATGCTTGCAACTAAGAATGAAGATAGACCAATCAAGAAACATATTGCTTTTTAGGAGGACACGCATCATGAAGAAAAGATTAATTCTTTGTCTCGTGCTGTCATGCCTCGCTGCATTATTCCTTACTGGTTGTAAAGAGAAGGAAGTAAAACTTCCCTTCGAAGCAAATCAGTCTCAGATGGTGCAGTACACAGAAGGAATTGTTCAGAACTATAATGACGTTCCTGCTGATGAAGCAAAATATTATTTGAACGATGGTACAGCAATTGAAAAATCTGCTGTTTCAGGTTTCAAATTAGCACAGACAACTGATAAGGTTGGCGAATTCCTGGGTTACTTTGATACTTCAGGCAATAACCTTATATTTAGAGATGGTGGACACGACAACATCCTTTGCTCAATTGTTGCAAAGTATGAGAATCGTGACGTACAGGTTACAGTTTCATTTGTAGAGAATAGAGAATATCCATTACAGTTAAAGGATACAAAGGCTAAACTTGTATCTGAAGCTGCTCAAAATGGATTTGATGAAACAAACTTGCTTTCATACATTCAGCAGGCTTATGGTGCTTATCAGGTAGACACATCAAGTGTTGATGCTTTCCTCGGTGAAGTACTTGCAGCTCAGGGAGTTTACTCCTTTGAAGCGGATGAATGTGAAGTAAGCCCTATCTATTCAAGACAGGAACTTCTGAAAAAAGCTGCAGGAAATACTGGTATCGGTATGGGTACGGTATTTGTAGTACTGATTTTCATTTCCTTTATCATTTCTCTTCTGAAGTTTGTACCTATGTTATTTGGACAGGGTGAAACAAAGAAGGCATCAGCTACAAAGAAGGCTTCTACAAAGGCAGAAGCTCCAGCAAAGAAGGCAGCAACTGCAAGCACTCCATCTGCAAATCTTGCTGATGATGCAGAACTTGTTGCTGTAATTACAGCTGCAATTTATGCTGCAGAAGCTGATAAGGGTACTTATACTACAGATAGTAAAGATAAGCTCGTTGTTCGTTCAATCAGACGAGTAAGATAATCGGAGGATAATAAAATGAAAAATTATAGAATTACCGTTAATGGTACAACATATGATGTAGCAGTAGAAGAGACTGGCGCTAGCGCATCTGCACCAGTTGCAGCAGCTCCTAAGGCAGCAGCTCCTGCTCCTGCAGCAGTTCCAGCTGCAACAGGTTCTGCAGGTTCTGTAGTAGTTTCTGCACCAATGCCTGGTAAGATCCTTTCTGTTAAGACAGAAGTTGGCGCTTCTGTAAAGAAGGGTGATGTACTTATAGTTCTTGAAGCTATGAAGATGGAAAACGAAATCGTTGCTCCAGAAGATGGTACAGTTGCATCTGTTAATGCTCAGGCTGGTTCTCAGGTTGAGTCTGGCGATACTCTTGTTACATTAAACTAATTAGAGTACATGATTCAAAATAACCTGAGGAGGTAAAAACATGCTGGAAGTATTTCAAAACTTACTTTCGCAGACTGGTTTTGTCACCCTCGACTGGAAGAATTATGTAATGATTCTCATTGCCTTTATCTTTATGTATCTGGCAATTGTTAAGGGATTCGAACCACTTCTGCTCGTACCAATCGCATTTGGTATGTTCCTTGTAAATATGTTCCCTTCTATCATTCAGGAAGGCGGACTTCTGTATTATTTCTATAAACTGGATGAATGGAGTATTTTACCATCCCTGATCTTCATGGGCGTAGGCGCTATGACAGATTTCGGACCACTGATTGCTTACCCACCATCATTTATTCTTGGTGCTGCAGCTCAGTTCGGTATTTACGCTGCTTATTTCATCGCAATCCTTATGGGATTCTCTGGTAAGGAAGCTGCAGCTATTTCCATCATCGGTGGTGCTGATGGTCCTACATCAATCTTCCTTGCTGGTAAGCTTGGAATGGGTGGTACACTTATGGGACCTATCGCCGTAGCTGCTTATTCTTATATGTCACTGGTTCCTGTTATTCAGCCACCAGTAATGAAGCTCTTAACTACTAAGAAAGAGCGTCTCATTAAGATGCCTCAGCTTCGTAAAGTAACAAAGATGGAAAAAATTCTTTTCCCTATCGTTGTTACACTTGTTGTATGTATGATTCTCCCAACAACAGCTCCACTTGTTGGTATGCTTATGCTTGGAAATCTTTTCCGTGAGTGTGGTGTTGTTAAGCAGCTTACAGAAACTGCTTCCAACGCTTTGATGTACATCGTAGTTATCTTACTGGGTACATCAGTAGGTGCTTCAACAAGTGCTGAAGCATTCCTTAAGATTTCTACACTTAAGATTACCGCTCTTGGACTTATTGCATTCGTTATTGCTACTACAGCGGGAACTCTGTTCGGTAAGTTAATGTGTGCTGTAACCCATGGAAAAGTAAATCCTTTAATTGGTTCTGCAGGCGTTTCAGCCGTTCCTATGGCTGCACGTGTATCTCAGAAGGTTGCATCACAGTATGATCCAACAAACTTCCTTCTGATGAATGCAATGGGACCAAACGTTGCAGGTGTTATCGGTACTGCAGTAGCAGCCGGTTCATTCCTTGCAATCTTTAATGTTAAGTAATGGAGGAGATTAAAATGGCTGAAGAAAGAAAGCTTAAAATTACAGAGACAGTCCTTCGTGACGCACATCAGTCTCTGATTGCTACACGTATGCCAACTGAAGAAATGCTCCCAATCATCGATAAGATGGATCAGGTTGGTTACCATTCAGTAGAATGCTGGGGCGGTGCAACATTTGATGCATGCCTTCGTTTCCTGAAGGAAGATCCATGGGAGAGACTTAGAAAACTGAAAGATGGATTCAAGAACACAAAGCTTCAGATGCTGTTCCGTGGACAGAATATCCTTGGTTACAGACCTTACGCTGATGACGTTGTTGAATACTTCGTACAGAAGTCAATTGCAAATGGTATTGACATCATTCGTATCTTTGACTGCTTGAACGACCTTCGTAACCTTGAGACAGCTGTTAAGGCTGCTAATAAGGAAAAGGGCCATGCACAGGTTGCTCTTTCTTACACATTAGGTGATGCTTATACTATGGATTACTGGAAAGAAACAGCTCGTCGCATCGAAGAGATGGGTGCTGATTCTATCTGTATTAAAGATATGTCTGGACTTCTTGTTCCTTACAAGGCTGAAGAGCTTGTTAAGGCACTTAAGGAAGGTTCAAAGCTTCCAATCCAGTTACATACTCATTACACATCAGGTGTTGCTTCTATGACATATCTGAAGGCTGTTGAAGCTGGATGTGACGTTATCGATACCGCTATTTCTCCATTTGCTATGGGTACATCACAGCCTGCAACAGAAGTTATGGTTGAGACGTTTAAGGGAACTCCTTATGATACAGGTCTCGATCAGAACCTTCTTTCAGAAATTGCTGATTACTTCAAGCCTTATAGAGAAGAGTGCCTGAAATCAGGCCTTATGTCTACAAAGGTTCTTGGCGTAAATATCAATACACTTCGTTACCAGGTACCTGGTGGTATGCTTTCAAACCTTGTTTCTCAGCTTAAGGAAGCTAAGCAGGATGATAAGCTTACAGCAGTACTTGAGGAAGTTCCAAGAGTTCGTAAGGACTTTGGTGAACCACCACTTGTTACACCTTCATCACAGATCGTTGGTACACAGGCTGTACTTAACGTACTGACAGGTGAAAGATATAAGATGATTACTAAGGAATCTAAGGATCTTCTTGCAGGAAGATATGGACAGACAATTAAGCCTGTAGATCCAGAAATCCAGAAGAAGGCACTTGGCGATGAAAAGCCAATTACTTACAGACCAGCTGATGATCTTAAGCCAGAACTTGAAACTCTCGAGAAGGAAATGGCTCAGTACAAGCAGCAGGATGAAGACGTACTTTCATACGCTTTATTCCCACAGGTTGCTACAGAGTTCTTCAAGTACAGAGAAGCTCAGGCAACAAAGGTTGATGCTAAGAAGGCTGATACTACAAATAAGACATATCCAGTTTAATTAAATGTTTGCCAAATGCATTTGGCATAGGGTTTAGTTTTGAGAAGAGCAGGGCTGCAAACAGTTCTGCTCTTTCTTAAAAGTAGGTGAAGGATGGAAACTCAATCTAGAATGAAAATTACATCAGCACAGTTGATTCCAGCTGGATTTTTATGCATGATTTTAGTTGGTGCATTTTTACTCATGCTGCCAGTATCTACTGTTGCGGGTGAAACAACTACATTTTTAACTGCACTTTTTACATCTACAACGTCTGTCTGTGTAACTGGACTTGTTGTAGTGGACACTTTTTCACATTGGACTTTGATGGGGAAAGTGGTTATTTTAATTCTGATTCAGCTGGGAGGACTTGGGATTATTGCTGTTTCATCATCTGTTCTTTTAATGCTTCATAAGAAGTTTTCTCTGAAAGACAGACTTTTGATTCATGATGCTTTTAATTTGAATAGTATGCAGGGCCTTGTTCGCTTTTTATCGAAGGTTTTCAAAGGAACTTTCATGGTAGAAGGACTGGGCGCGCTTTTATATATGTTTGCTTTTATTCCTCAGTTTGGAGTAAAGCAGGGCCTTTGGATTTCCGTATTCAATTCCATTTCAGCTTTTTGTAATGCAGGAATTGATATTATCGGACCAAGCAGCCTTATGTCTTATTCACAGAATGTTCTGGTTATGGTTACAACCATGTTCCTTATTGTATTTGGTGGTTTGGGTTACGTAGTATGGTTCGATCTCTATACTACATTTCATATGGCTATTATTCACGGAGATGGTTTAAAATCAACTATAAAACGCTTGAATGCACATACAAAATTGGTTATTAATGTAACCATTACTTTGATTTTAGTGGGTGGATTATTAACATTTCTTTTCGAAAGAAAAAATCCAGCTACCATCGGAAATATGTCCTTTGGTTATAAAATTTTAAATAGTTTTTTTCAATCCATTACATACCGTACGGCAGGGTTTGCTTCGATTCCTCAGGATCAGCTCACAGGAGCATCTTGCCTTATGGGCTGTGTATGGATGTTCATTGGTGGATCACCTGTGGGTACAGCAGGTGGTGTTAAGACTGTAACAGTATTCGTTATTCTCTTAAATGCAGTTTCCGTTATCCGTAATCGAGATGAAGCGGTTGTATTTGGCCGAAGAGTAAGTGGCGATATGATTCAAAAGGCATCTGCCATTGTTACAGTTAGTTTTTTAGTAACAATCGTAATGACTCTTGCCTTGATGCTGACAACTGGCGCGAATCCAATTGATAGTATGTATGAAATCTTTAGTGCAACAGCTACGGTAGGCCTTTCGCGTGGACTTACACCGGAACTGAATTCCATTGGGCGAATTATTGTTATAGTGTCCATGTATCTGGGACGAATCGGCCCTATTTCCATGGCTCTTTTCTTCCATACAGGAGCAGGAAATCGGAAAAACAAAGTTAGTTATGCTGAAGGAAAGTTTATTATTGGCTAGGAGGGGAATATGAATAAAACTTTTGCTATTCTGGGACTTGGCAAATTTGGTATGAGTGTTGCCAGATCTCTTATGAGAGATGGTGGAGAAGTTCTGGTTGCAGACAACAGTGAGGAAGTAATTAATCAGATTAGTGGTGAGGTAACTTATGCAATGACATGTGATCTCACAAATGCGGACGCAATTCGAGACCTTGGTATTTCAAACTTTGATGTAGTGGTTGTATGCATGGCTCAGAGTTTTGAAGCTTCTGTTATGTGCGTAGTGGTTGCCAAGGAATTGGGTGTTCCATATGTTATGGCAAAGGCTTCTTCTCATAGAACGGGAGATATTCTTAAGAGAATTGGTGCGGATCAGATTATCTATCCAGAGGAAGAAACAGGTATTCGTATTGCAAAGAAATTAACATCCAATGATTTCCTTGAATTCTTTGATATTTCAGAAAATCTCTGCCTTATCGAGATGAAAGTGCCAAAGGATTGGGTAGGAAAGACGCTTATGGAATTGGATTTACGTAAACGTTTCAAGATGAATGTGGTTGCTGTCAGTGATGATAAGAATGAAATGTCCCATATGGATCCAGCCCATCCCCTTTCTGCAAATGAAACATTACTTGTAATTACAGAAAAGAAGGATTTAAAAAAGATTAGAGTATGAAAAAACTTTTAATAATTGGTGCTGGTGCAGCAGGTATGATGGCTGCCATAAAAGCACCTGCTGGTTATCAGGTTACGATTTTAGAAAAAAATGAAAAAGCTGGAAAGAAGCTTTTTATTACAGGAAAAGGTCGTTGCAATGTAACCAACGATTCAGATTCCGATAATTTTATGAGACATACAGTTTCTAATCCCAAGTTTCTCTTCACAGCTATTTCTGCCTATGATCAGCATGCCTTGATGGATGATCTATCAAAATGGGGATTAAAGCTGAAAACCGAGAGAGGTGATCGTGTATTCCCTCTTTCTGATCATTCATCGGATGTGATTCGAACACTGGAAACTCAGGTAAAGAAAAGAAATGGAAAAATCATTTACGGGGAAAATGTGTCCGAACTACTTTATGAAAGTTTTCAAAGTGATAATCCAAAAGATAAGTACCAATGGAAGGCAAATGGAGTGCGCACTAAATCAGGAAAGACTTATATGGCAGATACCATAATTTTTGCAACAGGTGGTCTTTCTTATCCCCAGACTGGTTCTACAGGAGATGGTCATAGGATTCTGCAGAAGATAGGTGTTTCCTCTACTGAAATGTTACCTGCTCTTTGTGCTCTAGAGACGGCAGGTCCGGATGCTCCATCCATGATGGGACTTGCTATGAAGAATGTGTCAGGTTCCCTGATTGTAAGAAAGAATCCTGACTGGAAAATTAAGAAAGATAAGGTCATTTACCAGGAATTAGGTGAGATGCTCTTTACCCATTTTGGTATTAGTGGTCCTATTGTGCTTTCTGCTTCTTCTTACCTTGCTAATATTATGAGAAAACATGGTGTTAGAAGAGTGGAAAAGGGTTTTGTTACCTTCAGTCTTGATTTGAAACCAGCTCTGACAGAAGAAAAACTGGATTTAAGATTGCAGAGAGATTTTGAAAAGTATCAGAATAGAGAATTTCAAAATGCATTGTCTGATTTGCTTCCAAGAATGATGATTCCAGTTGTTGTTAAGCGTTCTGGAATTGAAGCAGAAAAAAAGGTGAATCAGATTACACATGAAGAAAGAAAAAATCTTCTTTCTTTATTGAAAAATCTTGAATTTGACATTGTTGGCATGAGAGATTTTCCAGAGGCAATCATTACTTCTGGTGGAATTGATGTGAAAGAAATTAATCCATCCACCATGGAACTTAAGAAAATCAAAAATGTAAAGTGCGTGGGTGAACTTATTGATTGTGACGCATTAACTGGTGGCTATAATCTTCAGATTGCCTGGGCTACATCGTGCCTTGCATCCAGCACCCTGGATGATTAATTGGTTTTATATATTAAGTTGAGAATAAACTTTTAAGTTATAATTATAATGAATGCTAATAGATTAATATCTGAATGAATGCATAAAGATGCATAACTAAATGAATACACATAATAGATAAAACGAGTGGAGGAATTATTCATGAATATCGCGATTGATGGACCTGCTGGTGCAGGTAAAAGTACTATTGCAAGACTTGTTGCAAATAGACTTGGCTTTTTATATGTAGATACAGGGGCGATGTATCGTGCTATTGCACTTTACATTCTTGATTCACATGTTGATCCAGAGAATGCAGATGCCTTAAATACTGCATTAGATCAGATTCACATTGATATTGTTTATGAAAATGGAGTACAGCACGTGCTTCTTAATTTACAGGATGTATCAGCTGAAATCAGAAGCCCTAAGGTTAGTATGATGGCTTCCACAACATCAGCAATTCCTGCTGTTCGTGCAAAACTTTTGGACCTGCAGAGAAATCTTGCAGCGAAGAATGATGTACTTATGGATGGAAGAGATATTGGTACTAATATTTTACCAAATGCAGAATTAAAGATTTTCCTTACTGCTTCTGTAGAAGTAAGAGCCAAGAGAAGATTTGATGAAATGGTTCAGCGTGGCGAACGTCTTGATATTGAAGATGTAAAAGCGGATATTCAGCAGAGAGATACGCAGGATATGAATCGTGCCGTCGCACCTCTAAAGCAGGCTGAAGATGCAGTATTTATTGACTCTTCATACATGACTATTGAAGAAGTTGTAAAAGAAATTATGACTCTTGCTGAAAAAGTTAAGCAGGAAAATGCGTAGGAAAGGGTAGTTAATGGAAGTAGTATTAGCCGAACATGCTGGTTTTTGTTTTGGTGTTAAAAGAGCAGTTGAAACAGCTTTTCATGCTGCGAAAACCGGTAAGAATGAAGGACGACCAGTCTTTACCTATGGCTCAATTATTCATAATGAGTCTGTAGCATCCAGACTTGTAGAAGATGGAGCGAAAGAAATTAATACAATAGAAGAAATACTTGCTTTACCAGAGAATGCAGAGCTTATTATTCGTTCTCATGGAGTAGGTAAAGATGTATATGATGCCTGCGAGAGAAAGGGACTTTCCCTTATTGATGCTACCTGTCCTTTTGTAAATCGTATTCATGATATTGTTGCCAAGCAAAGTCAGGTGGGAGATGTAATTCTGATTATTGGCAAGCCAGGACATGCAGAGGTGGAAGGCACAATTGGATGGAGTAAGACAAGTCCATTTGTCATTGATTCCAAAGAGGACATTGCAGCTCTTCCAAAGGAAATATCCAAAAAAAATATAACTGTTGTGGCTCAAACAACTTATTCTTTAAAAAAATTTGAGGAATTAGTTGAAATATTGCAGCAACTTGATTATAATATTACTGTTTGTAAAACTATATGTAATGCTACTGAGGAAAGACAGGGCGAAGCAGAGGAGCTTGCAAAGCAATGTGACGCCATGATTGTTATTGGTGGTAAGTCTAGTTCAAACACACAAAAGCTTTTTGATATTTGTCAAAAGCAATGTAGAAATACTTACTATATACAGACACTTGATGACTTGGATTTTTCTGTTTTTGAATCCACGAGTAAGGTAGGTATTGCTGCCGGGGCCAGCACCCCAAATTATATTATCGAGGAGGTTCTAAACAGAATGTCAGAAGAAAGTTTTGCACAAATGCTTGAGAATGAGCAGCCAACAAACATCCGCCCAGGACAGGTGGTGGAAGGAAAGGTTATTCAGGTAAAGCCTGATCAGCTTGTTGTCAACATCAATTACAAGTCAGAGGGAATCGTGACTGCTTCTGAATATTCCAGCACTCCTGTTGATTTAACTACAGAGGTGAAGGAAGGGGATCCTATCACAGTTAAGGTAGTTAAGATTAACGATGGTGAAGGTCAGGTAGTTCTTTCCCGTAAGAGAGTTGCACAGGAAAAGGTAAATAAGGAGCTTGAAGAAGCTTTCAATAATAAGACAGTTCTTACTGGTAAGGTTGTTCGTATTCTTTCAGGCGGTCTTCAGGTAAGTGTTGACGATGCACGCGTATTCATCCCTGCATCACTTGTATCAGACGGTTTCGTTCGTGATTTCTCTTCATACATGGATCAGGAAATTCAGTTTGTTATTACTGAATACAATCCACAGAAGCACAGAATCATTGGTAACCGCAAGCAGTTAGTAGAAGCTGAAAAGGCTGAAAAGGCTGCTGAATTATTCAGCAATATCCACGAAGGTGATGTTGTTGAAGGAACAGTTAAGAATATCACAAACTTCGGTGCATTCATCGATCTCGGTGGCGCTGATGGACTTCTCCACATTTCAGAAATGTCTTGGGGACGTGTTGATCACCCAGATAAGCTCTTCAAGGTTGGGGATCATGTAAAGTGCTTCATTAAGGAAATCCACGGCGAGAAGATTGCTCTTTCTTGCAAGTTTGATGATGCAAATCCTTGGAATGGTGCTGACGAAAAGTACGCTGTTGGTAAGGTTGTAACTGGTAAGGTTGCTCGTATGACAGAGTTCGGTGCTTTTGTTAACCTTGAGCCGGGTATTGATGCACTTCTTCATGTATCTCAGATTTCTAAGGATCACATTGAAAAGCCATCAGACGTTCTTAAGCAGGGTCAGGAAGTTACAGCAGAAGTTGTAGACCTCAAGATTCCAGAGCAGAAGATCAGCATCTCTATCAAGAGATATGAAGCTCGTCAGAATGGTGAAGCTGTAGCAGAAGATGCAGGTTCAGAAGAATAATTAAAATGAATTTTTTGGGGGGGATGCATATTTGCATCCCCTTTTTCATTTACAAATGAAATGCACATTCCATTTGCATAAAGATTTAAATGTTTATAAAATAGGGCTTGCATTCATATAGTCACTGTGCTATATTAAACAAGTTGTTGTAAGACGGTCCGCTGTACCTTCGGTAGTATGAACGTCTGAAAATATATATCTATACTATTTGGAGGTTTTTTATCATGACAAATGCAGACATCATTAAGAACATTGAAGATGCGCAGATTCGTAAGGATGCTCTTGAATTCTCAGTAGGTGATACTATTAAGGTTCATGGTCTTATCAAGGAAGGCGACAAGCAGCGTATCCAGGTATTCGAAGGAACAGTTATTAAGATTCAGGGTACAGGCGCTAGAAAGACATTTACAGTACGTAAGTCTTCAAACGGCGTTGGCGTTGAAAAGACATGGCCAATGAATTCCCCACTTGTTGAGAAGGTTGAAGTTGTTCGTCAGGGTAAAGCTAGACGTGCTAAGCTCTTCTATCTTCGTGACCGTGTTGGTAAGCGTGCAAAGGTTAAGCAGCTTATTAAATAATTATGTTCATCTAGGCCGGATGCGAATCGTATCCGGTCTTTTATTTTTCCTTTTTTAAACATTTGTTGTATGATATATACAGTTTATTTACTAAAGGTTTGGAGATTTTATGCGTAGAAAACATAGAGATTCTGCATATTTTCATTTGCAGAAAGAAAAAGTTGAAAAGAATATTTCCTGGTGGAAAATTTTGGTGAATTATCTGCTGGTTATTTTTGCAGCTGTTGTGTTGGCATATGGCTTTGTTACTTTTTTATGCCAGTGCATACGTATGAATGATTCGTCAATGGAACCACTTTGTCATCAGAGAAATGTGCTTCTTGTGGATAAAATCAGCTATAAAATCAGAGAGGTTAAGCGTGGTGATGTTGTTGCCATTGAGAGAACTGAAAATAAGAACACAATGATTATAAAAAGAGTTGTAGGACTTCCTGGCGATACGGTGGCTGTTGTGGGAGGTCGTCTGGTAATTAATGGAAAACAGACAGATGCAAGTCTTTCCTATTCTTATATAGAAAGAGAAGGAAGACTGACCGAACCTGTTACATTAGATGATGATGAATATTTCGTAATTGGAGATTCACCAAGTCAGAGTGAAGATTCCAGATTTGTAAGTTTTGGAGACATTAATAAGTCCGAAATTAAAGGACGTGTTTTTTATGCCTGGGTTGATCACCAGGGAAAGAAGGTAACGAATGGCGATTGAATGGTATCCTGGACATATGACCGCGGCTATGCGCCGTATGGAAAAAGATTTACCTTTGGTAGATTTAGTTATTGAATTATTGGATGCAAGAATTCCTATTTCCAGTAAAAATCCAAAGCTGGATTCTCTGGTAAAAGGAAAAAAGAAAATCATTGTTCTCAATAAGGCAGATCTTGCTGATCCGAAATTCACGGAAGAATGGGTAAAAGTTTTAAAGAAGAAATATGAATTTGTAATTCCAATGGATTCTCGAAGCAAAAAGGGAATGACTGAAGTTAAAAAGGCTGCTGGTATTGTACTTCAGGAGAAGAGAGAAAGAGATAAGAAGAAGGGAATTGCTGCAAGACCTATTAAGACTATGATTGCTGGTATTCCTAATGTAGGAAAGTCAACATTCATTAATTCTTTTGTAGGTAAAGTAACAGCTAAGACTGGAAATAAGCCTGGTGTTACTCGTGGCAATCAGTGGATTCGTATCTCTCAGGATTTAAATCTTTTAGATACACCTGGTGTTCTTTGGCCTAAATTTGATGATCAGGCTGTTGGTTACAAGCTGGCTTCTTATGGAGCTATTGCAGACCATGTGTTTGATGAAGGGGATGTTGCCTTTACTGCCATTGGATACATGAAAAAATATTATTGCAATGCTTTATCTGAGAGGTATAAAATAGAAAATGTGTCCGAAATGGACAATTTAGCTATTTTAACGCAGATTGGAATTAACAAAAAGCTTTTGAAAAAGGGAGCTGAAGTAGACTTTAGCAGAGCTTCTCATATGCTTTTAGAGGATTTGCGTTCTGGTCGTCTGGGAAGAATTTCATTGGATGATCCATTTGAACAAGAAGATTAATTGTCGGGGTAGACTGATTTGAATTTTCAAGAAGAAGAGAATGATTTCTTTAAACTCGCTGAAGAGGAATCTGCAGAGCGAGAAAGAAAAGAACAAAAGAAGCTTGAAAAGGCTGAAAAAAGGGCTGAAAAGAGAGCTTTAAAACTTAAGAAAAAAGAAGAAAAGCGTCATAAGAAGTTAGGCTTATCGGATGATGTGGATGCTGAATCTACAGAATCTAAAGAAGGTGCTGCTGATGAAGTTAGTTCTAATGAAGAGGAAGCTTCTGCTGATGCAGTAACTACTGCTGAGAAAGACACTTCTACGGAGAATGGAACTGCTACAGAAGAAGTAAAAGCTAAAGAAGAAGCAACTTCTAAGGAAGAAGTGGCTTCACAGGGAGATGAATCCCCTGCCAGGGATTTGGCTGCAAGTGATTCGGAAAATACAGAAAAAAAGTCTCTAGAATCTGAAAAAGATTCAGAGGATGATGATAAAAAATCCCGCAGACGTAAACGTAAGAGGGGTGAGAAATATAGAGACCCTAATCTTAATATCGTTCAGGAATTACTGAGTCTCATCGTCTACATTGGTGTAGTAATTCTTATTTGTTTTATTATCATGAACTTTGTTGGTGGACGTGTTCAGGTTGAAGGTCCATCCATGCAGGATACTCTCTATACAGGTGATAATCTTTGGGTAGACAGAGTCTCCTATAAGTTCTCAGATCCAAAGCGATTTGATGTGGTTGTATTCCCAGTTGCTGATGGTAGCTATTATATCAAGCGTGTTATTGGACTGCCTGGAGAAAAGGTACAGATTCTTCCAGATGGTACCATCTTAATTAATGATAAGGCTTTGGATGAGCATTATGGCAAGGAAACCATTTGGGATCCTGGTATCGCCGCTCAGCCATTCTATCTTGGCAAGGATGAGTATTTTGTACTTGGTGATAATCGTAACGATAGCCATGATAGCCGTGCATCAGATATAGGTAATATTTCTAAGGATGATATTTTTGGTAAAGCAGTATTCCGACTGTCGCCAATTGAAAAATTCGGAAAGATTGACTAATTTTAAGCGCATCTTCTTTTGGAGATGCGCTTATCTGCATATTTATGGAAGGATGGAATTATGAAAATCGTAGATATTAAATCGGAACTTTCAGAGATTGTAAAAATGCCAGTGGAAGCGTATTTTCAGCGCAAAGTTCATTTGCAGGAATTTATTAAAAAGTATGAGGCGGATGATCGGGCTGGTGTTGTCAAAATCTGCCAGTCAGCAGAAAAAACCATTGCGGAAATTGATGCTGAGTTGATCCGTTTGGATGGCATGTATTTCTACGAAAGAGAAAATCGTAATAAATATCCTGTGATTTGTGGAGTGGATGAAGTGGGAAGAGGTCCATTTGCCGGTCCAATTGTTACAGCAGCTGTTATTTTGCCAAATGATATTTGCATTCCATATTTAAATGATTCCAAGAAACTTTCCCATCAGAAAAGGGAAGAAATTTATGACTTAATCATGGAGAAAGCTGTTTCTGTTTCATTTGGTATTCATTCTGAAAAGACCATTGACGAGATTGGTGTAGGGAAAGCGGATAGTGATGCTATGAAGAATGCGGTACTGGGACTGTCCCAGCCACCTGACCTTGTGCTTGTGGATGCTTTCCCTATTCCTGGTCTTTCAATGAAGCAGATTCCTATTATTAAAGGTGATGCCAAGTCTGCTTCCATTGCAGCGGCATCCATTGTTGCCAAGGTAAAAAGAGACCGTTTTATGGTAGAAATGGATGAGAAATATCCTGGATATGGCTTTGCAAAGAACAAGGGATATGGTTCCAAGGACCACATTGAAGCTTTGAAGAAAATGGGACCATGTGAAATCCACAGAAAATCATTCATTCATAATTATATTTAAGGATATCCTTGCATTTATTCTTGCAAATGATATTTGCATAAGCAAGGATTCATCTATTAAGTACTTTTTGTTTTGTATTTCATGGGGGATGAGTATGCAAAATGACCGTAAAGTGGGGGCAGACTATGAGAGTAAGGCTGCCGCATATCTTGAGGCAAAGGGGTATAGAATACTGGAAAGAAATTTCCGTAACCGAATGGGAGAGATTGATATTATTGCAATGTCGCCTGAAAATGTGATTGCCTTTGTTGAAGTAAAATTCAGGAAAAATGAAAACTATGGCAGTCCATTTGAAGCGGTGAATGAAAGAAAGCAATACCAGATATTTAGAGTTGCTTCCTTTTATCTCGCTTCTAAAAATATTGATCCTGATTTTCCTCTTCGTTTCGATGTGATTGGAATAGTAGGAAATGGGAAAATCAAGCATTTGGAAAATGCATTTACTCGCTAAGGAGGGCAAGTGTGGTTTTCTTTACTTTGCCACGTGATTATTGTAAAATTTATTAGTTAAAAAATGAACAGGAGTAAAATATGGCAGGTAGAGTAGTAGCAGTTGTAGGAAGACCAAACGTGGGTAAATCCACTCTCTTCAATACACTTGCTGGAGATAAAATTTCAATTGTAAAAGATACACCTGGTGTTACCCGCGATCGTATTTATGCGGATGTTGAATGGTTAAACGAAAAGTTTACCCTGATTGATACAGGTGGTATTGATAGTAATTCGGATGACGTGTTGTTTCGTTCTATGCGTGAGCAGGCTGAAATCGCTATTGAAACAGCAGACGTCATTATTTTTGTGACTGATGTTAAGGCAGGTGTCACTGCTGATGATATGGCAGTTGCAGACATGCTTAGAAGAAGTAAAAAGCCTATTATTCTTTGCGTAAATAAGGTTGATAACTTTGATAAGTATGAATCCTATGTTTATGAATTCTATAATCTTGGTTTAGGAGATCCAATTGCGGTTTCAGCAAGTGGAATGCTGGGACTTGGTGATTTAATGGATGAAGTAATCAAGCATTTCCCAGAGGGTTCTGACCAAATTGATGATACAGATACTCCTCGCATTGCTGTAATTGGTAAGCCTAATACAGGAAAATCATCTATGATCAATAAAATGCTGGGCGAGAATCGCCTGATTGTATCGGATATTGCCGGCACAACAAGAGATGCAGTTGATACCAAGATAAAACGTAACGGACAGGAATATATCTTTATCGATACAGCGGGTCTTCGTAGAAAGTCTAAGATCCACGATGAAATCGAAAGATATTCCATCATTCGTACGGTGTCTGCGGTAGAACGCTGTGATATTGCTGTTCTCATGATTGATGCTGAAACTGGCGTAACAGATCAGGATACCAAGATTGCTGGTATTGCTCATGAGCGCGGCAAGGGTATGATTATTGTTGTTAATAAGTGGGATCTGGTTGAAAAAGAAACTGGAACCATGGAAAAGATGAAGAAAGAAATTCAGCAGAAACTGGCTTACATGCCTTATGCTGAAATGATTTTTGTGTCTGCTCTTACAGGTCAGAGACTGAATAAAATCTTTGCTTTAATTGATAGCGTTGTTCAGTTCCAGTGCCTGAGAATTCAGACTGGTGTTCTGAATGAAATTCTCACAGAAGCAGTTGCAGAAAATGAACCACCAAATGATAAAGGTAAAAAACTGAAACTTTACTACATTACACAGGTTTCTGTAAAACCACCAACATTTGTGTTGTTTGTAAATAGTAGAGAACTTGCGCATTTCTCATATATTCGTTACATCGAAAACAAGTTAAGGGAGGCATTTCTCTTTAAGGGAACACCAATTCGTATCCTTGTAAGAGAAAGAAAAGAAAAAAATTGACTATAATTATTCGATTTTTATGTTTGATCATTGGTTATGCATGCGGTCTTTTAGAAACTGGAGTTTTATATGGTAAGGCAAAGGGAATAGATATTAGGGAGCACGGTAGTGGTAATTCAGGTACTACAAATGCACTGCGCGTACTTGGTAAAAAAGCAGGACTGGTTGTATTTATCGGTGACTTCTGTAAGTCCTTTATTCCTTGCTTAATTGTAAATTTGGTAGGCAGACATTTCTTTGCTGACACATACCTTCTTTACGTACTTTATATTGGATTTGGTGCAGTACTTGGTCATAACTTCCCATTCTATCTTAATTTCAAGGGTGGAAAAGGTGTTGCCACAACAGCTGGAACAATTGTAGGCCTTTTAAGTGGTTGGATGATTCTTATTCTACTTATCCTTTTTGTGGCTACTGTTGCTGTTTCAAGATATGTATCACTGGGCTCAATTCTTCTTATGATTGAGTTCACAGTTCTTTATTTCATTTTTGCTATCAATGGATTCTTATGTTTCAATCCCCAGATAGCATCGTCTAAGACTGCTATGATTGAAAGTATGATTTTAGTAGTTTTATTCTCAGGTCTTGCAATTTATAAGCATAAGGCAAATATACTTCGTCTGAAAAATCACGAAGAAAATAAATTATTTTAGGGGGATTCTTTATGAAGATTTGTGTGCTGGGAGCAGGTAGCTGGGGTATCGCCTTAACAAAACTGCTTTCTTTTAATAATCACGAGCTTTCTGTTTGGTCTATTGATCCAGAAGAAGTTGCCATGCTGAAAGAATATTGTGAACAGAAAGATAAGTTACCTGGTGTAATTCTTCCAGGAAATGTTACATTTACTACCAATGTGGAAGAAGCGCTGGCAGATAAGGAACTTGTAGTTATGGCAGTTCCTTCTCCATTTGTTCGCTCTACTGCAAAGAATGTTTCTAAGTTTATTAAGGATGGAGAAATCATTGTTAGTGTAGCTAAGGGAATTGAAGAAACAACATTAATGCGTCTTGATCAGATTATTGAGGAAGAAATTCCTCAGGCTAGAGTTGCTGTTCTTTCTGGTCCAAGCCATGCTGAAGAAGTTGGTAAATGTATGCCAACTACAGTAGTAGCTGCGTCCAAGGATCATGCACTGGCTAAGGAAGTTCAGAATACGTTTATGACAGATTTCTTCCGTGTATATACCAGCCCGGATGTTATTGGGGTGGAACTCGGTGCAGCTCTGAAGAATGTTATTGCTCTGGCTGCAGGTATGGCGGATGGTCTTGGTTGTGGAGACAATACAAAGGCAGCACTTATCACCAGAGGTATTGTAGAAATTACAGCCCTTGGTACAGCAATGGGTGGTGCACCTGAGACCTTCTCAGGACTTTCCGGTATTGGTGATCTTATTGTTACCTGTGCTTCTCAGCATAGTCGTAACCGTAAGGCTGGCTTTTTGATTGGACAGGGTCATACATATCAGGAAGCTATGAATGAAGTTAAGATGGTAGTAGAAGGCGTATATTCAGCTAAAGCGGCTCTTGCTTTAGCAAAGAAATATGATGTTTCTATGCCAATTGTAGAGAATGTAAATAAGGTCTTATTTGAAGATTATCCAGCTAAGGATGCCCTTCATGACCTTTTAACAAGAGATAGAAAGCGTGAGGTATCAACACTTCACTGGTCTTAAGGAGGCCTATTAATGTCTGCACAACTTAAGGTGGTGCTGTTTACGCTGGCAATTTTGATTCTATCCTTTGGAATTGTTGCTTTCATGAACGGATATCTGGGTGGAGCCCAAGCAAAAAAATATATGGCTGAATCAGGGGATGAAGATGCGAATTCCAACTCTATGCCTGAGGATGTAACAACAGCTGATACAGAGTTCGAACTTTTGAGTCAGTATGCCACAGCAAGTAATGCAACCATCTCGGATGCATTTACGATTAAGCAGGATATTGAAGGGGATGATTATTTTGATCCTTCCCAGTTTGCTTATGTTGCTCGTGTGGGTGATTCTTACTTTGATACCACTGTATTTATTGGTGATGGAAGAGTTGTGGATTTATCTTTGTATGGTGGCCGTGCAAATTTTAAATCCTTCGCCACAGAAAGCCTGAGCTTAGATAAAATTTCTACAGATACCATTATTCCAATGAATGGAACGAATCTTACTGTGGTGGATGCAATTAATAATTCTTCCTACAACAATTATTACATTGCTTTTGGACTGAATGAGATTGCTTTGTATGATTCAACCACCTTTGCAAATGAGATTAGTGCCTTGATTGATACGATTCTGGCTCATAATTCCAAGGCAATTGTCTATGTTGTGAACGTTTCGCCAACTACTGCAGATATATCCAATACAACTATTTATAATTTGGATAATATAAATGCCTTTAACTATGCGTTAAAGTCTATGTGCCAAACAAGAAAAGATGTTGTATATTTGGACCTTGCCAGCAGTGTAAAGGGTGACGATGGATATCTTTCACCAGATGATAGTCCAGACGGCATGAGAATGAATGCCAGTTCTGCGGCGAAAATGGTTGAGTATATTCGTCAGCACGTTGTAGAAAGAACAAATTAACCATGCATAAAATAGATAAGCTTGATTTCAAATTAGAAAAATTTGAGGGACCTCTGGATCTTCTTTTACATCTGATTGATCGAAATAAATTTGATATTTTTGATATCCCTATTGTTGAGATTACGAAACAATATCTGGAATATGTGGATCAGTTGGAAGAGGAAGATATGGATGTCATGAGTGATTTCCTGGTCATGGCATCTACTTTAATTTCCATTAAGTCCAAGATGTTACTTCCGAAAGATGAAGAGGTGGAAGAGGATGAAGCAGATCCTCGTCAGGAACTTGTTCGTAGACTTTTGGAATATAAGGTATATAAGTATGCTTCCTTGGAATTAAAGGATATGGAACTGGATGCTGGTGATACATATTTTAAAAAGGCTTCTATTCCAAAGGAAGTTAAGGAACATCAGGAACCAGTTGATCCGTTTCAGTTAGTAGAAGAAAGTGGAATAACGATATCCGCACTGAATGAAATTTTTCAGACTTTGCTGAAAAGAGAAGTTGCTCGAATCGATCCTGTTCGAAGCAAGTTTGGTACCATTACAAAAGAAGAGATTCGTTTGGAAGATCGAATGATTGAAGTTCGAGAACAAATGAAGGGTCTGAAAAGTATTAATTTTAAGACACTTTTGGGTACTAAGCGTACGAAGATGAATGTGATTGTTACCTTTATGGCTATTCTGGAATTAATGAAGTACGGACATTTATTTATTCGCCAGACTGAGATGTTTGGAGATATTTTGATTGATTCACTGGAATAAGTATTAAAGATTAAGGGAAAGTCACCTGGTGGTGACGCAAGTGGTATATGGATACAATTAAGTGTAAAGCAGCTATTGAAGCAGTACTTTTTGCTACTGGTAGCGCGGTTGAAAAAAATATTTTGAAAAATGTTATTGTCAAAGAAGGAGAACAGCTTTCTGACAAAACATTTAAAGAAGCGGTAGAATCTTTATTGGAAGATTATAGTTCAGAAGAACGTGGAATTCGTTTGATTGAATTAAATGGAAAACTGCAGTTATGTACAAAGAATGAGTATTATGATGCTCTCATTCAGCTGGTAAATGCTCCTGAAAAGAGGACATTAACGGATGTGCTTTTAGAGACCTTATCCATTGTTGCTTATAAACAGCCTGTTACACGTGCTGAAGTAGAAAAAATCAGAGGTGTATCCTGTGCCCATGCAATCAATAGATTAGTAGACTTTAATTTTATTACAGAAGTTGGACGACTGGATGCACCAGGTCATCCAATTCTTTTTGGAACTACGGACGACTTTCTTCGGGCCTTTGGTATTTCATCCATGGATGATCTCCCTGACATTTCACCGGATAAAATGGCTGATTTCCAAAAACAGGCTGAGGAAGAAGCAAGAATTAAGGTAGAGACATAATATGAAAAAATGGAATCGACTTCTGCTTAGTGCTGCTGCGGTGGCGAGTCTTTTGCTGGCAGAGAGTAAGCGTGAGCGTAGGAAAGTAAAGAAAACAGTTTACAAGATTCCTAGGAATATTACGCCTGAAGGGATGCATGGAAAGACTGTTTGCTTTCTTACGGATTTTCATGAGTCAGAGGGTGGCCATAACAATGCAGAGATACTCCGTATTGTAGATGACTTAAAACCCTCTTTTCTTGTATTAGGTGGTGATATCTTTAACGGCAGAGATACTTTGGAAAAAACAGGTCCTGCCATGGATCTGATTCAAAGTCTGGCGGATGAGTATCCTGTCTACTATGGAATTGGTAATCACGAAAAAAGAATAATGAATAATATATACGGAAATGGAGAAATTTGGGACTCTTTTCTAAGTCAAAAACCAAGAATGGTACAGCTTTTGGATAATGCCTCTGAACATTTCGAACAAGTTTGCATTACTGGCCTTGATTTACCTCTTATATATTATAAACGCGGCATTCATATGAAACTTTCAGTGGAAGATATGAATCAAATGATAGGCAAAAAGAAAGAGGATACCTATACCATTTTACTAGCTCATGATCCTGAGTATATGGATACATATTTAAAATGGGGAGCTGATCTTGTTTTGTCTGGTCATTTTCACGGTGGTATGGTGAGAGTACCGGGCCTTGGAGGAGTGATTTCTCCTCATTTATCTGTATTTCCATCCTATGATTATGGTTATTATCAAAATGGTAATCAGATTTCGATTATTTCAAGTGGCTTAGGCCAGCATTCTATTCCGGTTCGATTGGGGAATCTTCCGGAGGTAGTAGTAATTCAGTTTTAGTGGGGAAGCGGAATAATCAGAATTTTATAAGCAAGCGGGAAGACAATCAATGCGTACGTCAACGGAGCATTGAACATCATGCGTAAAAGTAGCGTTGTGGATGTCAGCATCCTATACGGTAGAGGCGAAGTGGACACGCCTGTAAGAATAAGGATTGCCTGACTTGTCAGGTGGAAACTTAAATATCAAACTTCTTAAATAGAACCGTCAGGTTCTTAGAATCCACCTACCTTTAGGTGGGTGGCAGTTCACAAAATAAATTATAAACGGTATAGTACCATTTTTACTGGGGGTGAAAATAATGGAAGAATGTAAAAGTGCTATTGTACTAGGTTCTGGTCTTGGCAATCTTGCAGACCGGTTACATGTACAAAAGATTGTGGCTTTTGAAGATATTGATGGATTACCTGTTCCTGCTGTTGCAGGGCATAAGGGAGAAATGGTGGTGGCGGATTTAGATGGAAAATCTGTACTTCTCCTTAAGGGGCGAGTTCACTACTATGAAGGCTATTCAATGAAAGAGGTCACAAAATATATTTCTTTCCTTAAAAATGTGGGAATTGAAAATTTAATCCTCACAAATTCAGCTGGTGGCATTAACGAGAACTTTGCCAAAGGTGATTTCATGGAAATTACAGATCACATTTCTTCCTTTGTTCCCTCTCCATTAATTGGAGTGAATTTGGAAGAGCAGGGCCATCAAAGATTTGCAGACATGTCAGAGGTTTATGATAAATCCTTACGCGAAAAGCTGGAAGTGGCAGCAACAGGTTGTGGCATTGAATTAAAACAGGGCGTTTACGTACAGACCACCGGACCGAATTATGAGACGCCAGCAGAAATTCGTGCTTACAGAAGCCTTGGCGCAGATGCAGTTGGAATGAGTACTGCTGTGGAAGCAATCTTTGCAAATGCACTTGGCATGCGAGTTTTGGGTATTTCCTATATATCCAATCTTGCAGCGGGAATGTCAGAAAATCCATTAAGCCATGAAGAAGTAACCAGCAGTGCTAATGAAGGAGCTGACAGATTTGCAAAATTAATCCTGGCGTTGATTCCCCAATTATAAGGATTCATTCATAAGATCATGGCGTAGATATGATGATATAAATTAAATGATTTAGAAATAATGATAATAATATTTAAGGCGGTGGAAAATTGACTAGAGTTACCATGTATACCGATGGATCTGCCAGAGGAAATCCAAATGGGCCTGGTGGTTACGGTACAGTAATTGAATTTCAAAAGAGTGATGGGGAATTGCTTGTTAAGGAATTGTCCCAGGGCTATGTAAAGACTACGAATAATAGAATGGAACTAATGGGAGTAATTGCAGGTTTTGAAGCATTAACAAGACCCTGTGAAATCCAATTGTTCTCAGATTCTCAATATGTAGTTAAAGCTTTTCAGGATCATTGGATAGATGGCTGGCAAAAGAAGGGCTGGAAGAATGCATCTGGAAAAGCGGTAAAGAATATTGATTTATGGAAAAGGTTACTTGTGGCTATGGAACCCCATTTGGTTCACTGGAACTGGGTAAAGGGGCATAATGGAAATCCAGGTAATGAAAGATGTGATGTGCTGGCTACCAGTGCTGCGGATTCCAATGATCTTTTAGAAGATACTGTTTATGAAAATGAGCAAATCATTAAATGATGTTTTTTCATAAAACATATAAAATTTATGCACAAAACAAAAATATACCGTAAATTTTATTGACATTGTAAATGTACGTTGTTAGAATACGAGTTATGTTTTGAAAACAATTCAAGACAGGGTGAAAGGTGGTATGTATATGAAAACAAAGGTTTTATCACTTCTGGTAGATAATACAGCAGGCGTACTTAGCCGGGTTGCCGGTATGTTCAGCCGTAGAGGTTACAACATTGATAGCCTTTCTGTAGGCGAGACGGAAAATCCAAAATATTCTCGCATGACAGTGGTCGTCAGCGGAGATGATAAGATTATTGTTCAGATTAAGAATCAGCTGAATAAGTTGGAAGACGTAGTACAGGTTATTGAATTAGAAGATAATCTTTCCGTTTGCAGAGAACTTGTTCTTGTGAAAGTTAAAGCTGATGCTGCCACTCGTCAGCAGATTATTGCTGTTGCGGATGTATTCCGTGCTAATATCGTTGATGTAGCAACAGATAGTTTGATGATTGAAATTACAGGTACACCAAGTAAGATTGAAGCTTTCATCCGTCTCTTGGATGGTTTTGAAATTCTTGAACTTGTTCGTACTGGTCTTACAGGACTTTCAAGGGGAGAGTTCTAAGACAAACTCATTTGCATGGGTGAAAAAATTGTTTACAACTGCTAAACGCAGCTAAATATATCATTAAAGGAGGCATATACAATGTCAGAATTTAGAATGTTTTATGCAAAAGATTGCGATGCGAATGCACTGAAGGGCAAGAAGATTGCAATTATTGGTTACGGTAGCCAGGGACATGCACACGCACTTAACCTTAAGGAATCTGGTTATGATGTTGTCATTGGTCTTTATGAAGGATCAAAGTCTAAGGCAAAGGCTGAGTCCCAGGGACTTACAGTTCTTCCTACAGCTGAAGCTGCTAAGCAGGCTGACGTTATCATGATTCTTACACCTGATGAAAAGCAGGCTGACATGTACTATAAGGATATTGAACCAAATCTTGAGCCAGGTAACATGCTTATGTTCGCTCATGGTTTCAACATTAATTACAAGCTTATCGTTCCTCCAGCAGACGTTGATGTAACAATGATCGCTCCTAAGGCACCTGGTCATACAGTTCGTTCTGAGTACCAGGAAGGCAAGGGAACTCCAGCTCTCGTTGCTGTAGAGCAGGATGCTACAGGTAAGGCTCTTGAAAAGGCTCTTGCATACGGTGCTGGTATTGGTGCTGCTCGTGCAGGTATCCTTGAAACTGATTTCAAGACAGAGACAGAGACAGACCTCTTCGGTGAGCAGGCAGTACTTTGTGGTGGTGTTTGTGCACTTATGCAGGCTGGTTTCGAAACTCTTGTTGAAGGTGGTTATGATCCACGTAATGCTTACTTCGAGTGTATCCACGAGATGAAGCTTATCGTTGACCTTATCTACCAGTCAGGTTTCGCAGGAATGAGATACTCAATCTCTAACACAGCTGAGTATGGTGATTACATCACAGGACCAAAGATTGTTACAGAAGATACTAAGAAGGCTATGAAAAAGGTTCTTTCTGATATTCAGGATGGTACATTCGCTTCTGATTTCGTTCAGGATATGAAGAATGGCCGTGTTCACTTCGAAGCTATGAGAAAGAAGGCCGCAGCTCATCAGTCAGAAGAAGTTGGTGCTGAAATCCGTAAGCTTTACAGCTGGTCAGGTGCTGACAAGCTCATCAACAACTAATATGTATCAATTAGTAAAAAGCTAAATATTAAGGCATATCCAGACAAGTACATTTTGTCCGGGTATGCCTTTTTTATTCTTTACAGGATTTGAAATTGACTTGGAGTGTTGCTTGGGCAACAGGTTAAAAATTTACATTTATATACAATATCTATCATATTAATGCCTCTGGAATTGGATATGCAATTGCACTGAATTTCTCTCAATGGTAAAATATTTCATGAGTTTAGAGAGGTAGAATCGTGAATCATTTAGAGGCACAATCTTATATTATTCCATTCATAGAACACCGTATTCCTGATAGTAAACAGGAAGACTTTGTTATGCATATGCAGTCTTGTCCAAAATGCCATGAAGAGCTGGAAGTTTATTATACACTTTTGGTTGGTATGCAACAGCTGGATCATAATGAAAAACTTTGTTCTAACTTTGAAAAAGACCTTGATTTACAGCTGGTAAAATTAGGAAGAAAGGTTAGAAATAGAAGAGGTGTTCGTGTTTCTGCGTTTTCCATTGTAATGGCACTTGCTATTACTTTTGGAATTCTTTTTTATGGTTCCTGCATTAGCAGAGTCTACAACTTTGAACAGGCAACAAAGAAGGAATATCAGGGTGAATACTATTTTGCTCACAGTGTTTATCCAGATCTTACTTTCCATGAAAATGATTATGTGGAAGAGGCTTTAAATAATCAGGAAGAGAAAATTACTGATTTCCAGAGAATTCGTAAGTATCGTAAGTTAAGAGATGATCAGGATAAACTTCTGCAACTTACAGACAAAATCGCTCAAAATGATCTGGAACTTGAAAAAGAAAAGAAAAATGAAAAGGGAAGCAGATAATGGCTACTAATAAATTATTATTAATTGATGGGAATAGTATGATGAACCGAGGATATTTTGCGGTACCGAAGGACCTTGTGAATGCAAGTGGCCTTCATACAAATGCAATCCTCGGCTTTTTGAATATATTTTTTAAGGTCTTTGATGAAGAAAATCCAACCCATATTGCGGTTGCTTTTGATGTGCATGAACCTACTTTCAGACATAAGATGTTTGCTGAATATAAGGGTACTCGACATGGCATGGATCCTGAACTTAGAGAACAGTTTCCGGTTATCAAAGAAATCCTCCATAAAATGCATATTCATACGGTGGAAAAAGGCGGACTGGAAGCGGATGATTTGATTGGTTCTTATTCCAGAAAAGCGGATGATGATTTTCAGGTAACGATTCTCTCTGGTGATCGTGATTTATTACAGTTGGCTACTGATAAAATTATGGTGCGTATTCCCAAAACCAAGGATGGACAGACTGTTGTTCTGAACTACCATGCAGAGGATGTGGTGGAGGAATATGGTGTTACGCCAATTGAATTTATTGAGATGAAGGGACTTATGGGAGATACTTCCGATAATATTCCAGGTGTTCCTGGTATCGGTCCTAAGACTGCCTCCAAAATCATCCAGACCTATCACAGTGTTGAAAATGCCATTGCAAATCTTGAAAACATCACTCCAAATAAAGCGAGAGAAAACTTAACAGAGTTTCAGGATCAGGCAATTTTTTCTAGAGATCTTGCAACAATTAAGCTGGATTGCGAATTGGAAGTAGCAGTCCCGGATCTTGCGGTTAGTCATGAAGAAATATTTAGTGCAGATGTATATCATGAATTTGAACAGGTGGGGCTTCATAGTCTTCTAAAGAGATTACCTTTTGAAAAGAATGAAGTGGAAGATAATTTAGAAATTGTCACAGTGGATAATTTCTCAGAACTTCCTTCCGGAGATGAATATATTGGCATGGAACTGGCCCAAACGACTGATTCACAAATCATCGGCGTAGCTGTTTGCTCTGAGGGGGTAACCTATATTAAGTCTATCTATGGTGATTCTGATCTTGATGAGTTAATTGCATACCTTCATAGTGGCGTTCATGTTTCATTCCTGACATTTAAACCATATATTGATCAGTTAAAGATTACTTTGGATGATCCATTTTTGGATCTACAAATTCTTGCTTACCTTGCCAATGCAAGTTCAGGAAAATATGATTTTGAAACACTTTCCATTTTCTATTTGCAGAGAGAAATGAAATCAGAAAAGGAACTTGTGGGCAAAAAGGAAATTACTCCTTTTAGTTTACAGGATGAAGATTACAGATTACTTCTTGCTGAGAAGGCCTATGTGGCTGAGAAGTGTTCATCTATTCTGGTAAATAAGTGTAAAGATCTTGGCGAATGGGATTTGTACGAAAATATAGAAAAACCTCTGGAATTTGTTCTTTATGAGCTTCAGAAAACTGGGATCTGCTGTGATAAGTTCATGTTAGAAGAATATGGCAAGAATTGCAGAAATCGTTTAGATGAGCTTGAAAATATCATTTACCAGGCTGCTGGTGAGGAGTTTAATATTCTGTCTACGAAGCAGTTGGGTGTGATCTTATTTGAAAAACTTGGTCTCACCAGTGGTAAGAAAACAAAAACCGGTTACTCAACAAGTGTTGAGGTATTAGAAAAGATTAAAGACGAGCATCCTATAGTAGAAGCAATCCTTGAATATCGTCAGTTACAGAAGCTTCTTTCTACTTATGTAGAGGGCTTACTTTCTTCCATCAAACCAGATGGACGTATTCATAGTACCTTTAACCAGACAGTGGCATCTACTGGAAGACTTAGTTCTGCAGACCCCAATCTGCAAAATATTCCGACAAGAACCAAGCTTGGAAGAGAATTGCGTAAAGCCTTTGTGCCAAGAGAGGGTTGGACATTTGTGGATGCGGACTATTCTCAGATTGAACTTCGTGTTATGGCATCTATTTCAGGGGATGAGAATCTGATTTCTGCTTTCTCTGAGGGAAAGGATATTCATGCCATCACTGCTTCTAAGGTATTCAATATACCTCTGGAGGAAGTTACATCCGATATCAGACGTAAGGCAAAGGCGGTTAACTTCGGTATTATTTACGGCATCAGCTCCTTTGGCTTAGGACAGGATCTGGATATTACCAGAGAGGAAGCCAAAGAATATATTGAGAAATACTTCGCTACCTATCCCAAAATCAAGGAATACATGGATCAGCAGGTAGAAGAAGCCAAAAAGACTGGTGTTACGAAGACTATTTACAATAGAATTCGACCAATTCCTGAATTACAGAGCAAGAATTTCATGCAAAGACAATTTGGCGAAAGAGCTGCCATGAATGCGCCTATTCAGGGTACTGCAGCAGATATCATGAAAATTGCCATGATTAAGGTTGCCAATGCCTTAAAGGAACAGGGGCTTAAGGCAAAGTTAGTTCTGCAGATTCACGATGAACTTCTTATTGAAGCACCAAGTGAAGAAGTGGAAGCTGTAAAGCTGATCTTAATGGATTATATGCAGAATGCTGTATCCCTTGCTGTGCCAATGTATATTGATATACACACAGGCAAGGATATGTATGCTGTAAAGTAAAGGACACTCATATGAAAGTTATTGGTATCACCGGTGGGATAGGAGCAGGCAAGTCCATGGTCCTGTCTTACCTATCTGCCAAAGATAAAAGTGAAACCCTGGAAGCTGACAAGCTTGCGCATCAGTTAATGAAAAAGGGACAGGAAACTTACAAAAAGATTGCAAATGAGTTTGGCGAAGAAATTCTGGATGCGAATCAGGAAATCGACAGAGCTTCTCTTGCCAAAGTAGTACTGAATGATAAGGATGCTTTGCATAGACTAAACTCCATTGTTCATCCAGATGTTAAAGAATATATCCGTGACTTAATTAGGCAAAAGAAAGAGGAAGGACTTGAATTTCTATTCATAGAAGCTGCTCTTTTAATTCAGGATGGATATAAAGAAATATGCAACGAAATCTGGTTTATTCAAACAGATGCTGAAATTAGGAAAAGTAGAATCATTGAAAGCAGAGGTTATTCGGTTGAGAAGGCTGAAGGCTTTTTAAATTCCCAACCTCAAGATGATTTTTTCTATGAAAATACAGACCGTGTAATTCATAATAATGGGGACTTTGAATTTACGAAAATAGAAATTGAACAGGCCCTAGCAGCTGTTTGATGATTGCATTTTTGTGTGATAAAATTTCCTATAAATTGGGGCGGAGGAGTGGGACAAATTGCCAGTCGAGTTTAAACTTGAATTTTTAAAGAAATTAAGAACCTTTCATCGCTATTTCTATGCAGTTATAATGGTTTTATTTTTTGTTCTGTTTGCTGCAAAATATATTAGTTGGCATGTGCAGACAATCTATTTTATTCTCATGTTTTTGATTTTCTGGTTAGTGGATGAACTTATTTTCTATGCAAAGAATCATGTGAATCCAGCACCGTTTCAAATCAGACTTGTGGCCTATTCTTTGGTTATGTTAGTCGGCAGACATATTGCAGATACTAGTATTCCTGTTGCTTGTGTATTATTTATCTATGTATTTCTGCTTATGACCGAAGAAATCTTTTTTTCTGATGTTTTTTCGGATACAAACTCCATGTTTTTATGTATTCTCATGAGTTTGATTTCTACGGCCATTGTAGTGCCTTTTAAGGCTAAAATGTCGGCAGCCTATGTTATGGTTATTATATTGACCTTCATAATCTGTTTACTTACTTATTACCTTGTATATTTATTATATTCGCAGAGTATTAAGAATTTCGATGATCGATATACGAAGCTGTATTTTAAAAATGCTGACACGGTGGAAGAAAACCTAAAATTAGGTGAATTTCAGCAAAAGGTAGAAAAAGTTAATAGTGAAATTAATCTGCAGAAGTTAAATCTTACTAAAGCAAATGACGAACTGCAGAAGATTAATACGGAAACAAGATCACTTATTGAAGTTATGAAATACTTTTCCTCCAACTTCAATGTGCCTCTTAACGCGAAACAAATGATTTCCAATGTTATGGAAATTAAGAAAACAAGTATGTGTGGCTTCTATATGGAAAAAGATACATACATGAATGAAGCGCCATATCTTGAAATTCTTTCTGTTAGTTCTACGTCAAAAATGATTTTGGAACAGGATATTCTGGATATCTATAACACGATTAAAAGAAAGAAAATTCCAGAACCATTGGTAATCTGTAAGAATAATGATTTTAAATATCCTTATCTTGCCGGGGCAGATATTTGCAATGCTGTTGCATTCCCAGCTTTTGAAAATGATAAGGTTTATGGTGTTATGGTTGTTACATCCGGTAAATACGATTTCTTTGATGGAGGATTTGCCTTCTATGAGACATCTATTATGAATTTTACAGCCGCTCTGATTAGTGATCGACTCTATTTACAGACAGAGGATATGGCTAAAAAGGATGGTCTTACTCATATTTACAATCGTATTTACTTTAATAATTTCTATCCAAAGCTTTGCAATGAAGTTTTAGCAGAAAATGGTGAACTTACTGTTGCTATGATGGATATTGACCATTTCAAATCTGTAAATGATACCTATGGCCATTTAGCTGGTGATGAAGTTATTAAAATGGTAGCCAGTACTGATCAGGAATTTGCTAAGAAATATGGTGGAACTGCGGTTCGATTTGGTGGTGAAGAATTCCTTTTAATTCTTCCAAATACAAGCCTGGAAAAGGCCTATCGTATTCTTTGTGAAATGCATGCAAAAATTAAGAATACAGAAGTTAACTTTGAAGATTTAGTAATTAATGTCAATACATCTATGGGACTAGCTTCCTTTAAGGAAACGACAGATGATATACATGCTGTAATTGAAGGTGCTGATAGTGCCATGTATTACAGTAAGGAACATGGGCGTGGTCGGATTACCATTAGCGGTAAGGAAGGCCAGGATATTGATTGGTAAATAAATACATTTAAAAGGTGGTATTGAAATGAAAGTATTAGTTATTAATTGTGGATCCTCATCACTGAAGTATCAGCTCATTGATTCAGAATCTGAAGAAGTATTAGCGAAGGGTATTTGCGAAAGAATTGGTATTGAGCATAGCTGCATTAAAGCCAAGAATCCAGTTCTTGGCAAGGAAGTAAAGACAGAAATCGATATGCCAGATCATGGCGTAGCCTTAAAGCAGGTTATTGATGCACTTTTAAATCCAGAATTCGGTGCAATTTCTTCACTGGATGAAATTGATGCTGTTGGTCACCGTGTAGTACACGGCGGAGAATTCTTTAATTCATCCGTACTTGTAAATGATGAAGTAATGAAGAAGATTGATGCATGTTCTGATCTTGCACCTCTCCATAATCCTGCAAATGTACTTGGTATCAAGGCTTGTCAGGAATTAATGCCAAATGTTCCTCAGGCAGTTACATTTGACACTGCATTCCATCAGACAATGCCATCAAAGGCATATTTATATGGTATTCCTACAAAGTACTACACGGATTATAAGATTCGTCGTTATGGTTTCCATGGCACATCTCATTCTTACGTTTCAAAGGAAGCTGTAAAGCATATTGATAAAGCAGTAGAAGACACAAAGGTAATCGTATGTCATCTTGGTGGTGGTGCTTCCGTTACAGCTGTAAAGGGTGGTAAGTCAGTGGATACATCCATGGGTCTTACTCCACTGGAAGGTATGATTATGGGTACACGTTCAGGTTCCCTTGATCCAGCAGTTGTACAGTTCATTGCAGATAAGGAAAATCTTTCAGTTGATGAAGTACTTACAATTCTCAATAAGAAGTCAGGTCTGGAAGGAATGACAGACGTTTCCAGTGATATGAGAGATATTGATGCAGGATACAAGAATGGTGATCCACGTTGTGTTGAAGCATTTGAATCATTCTGTTATTCATGTGCTAAATTGGTTGGTGCTTACGCAGCATCTATGAATGGTGTAGATTTAATTGCCTTCACAGCAGGTATCGGAGAGAATGACAATTTGGTTCGTGAGCATATACTGAATTATCTTACATACCTTGGTGTTGAAATTAATCCAGAAGTAAATGCAGCAACCCATGGAGTTGAAGCAGAACTTAGTACAGCAGATTCTAAGGTTAAGGTATATGTAATTCCTACAAACGAAGAACTGGCCATCTGTAGAGAAACAGTAGCCCTTCTTTAATTCAAAAAGGACCAAATGGCTGATAATTTGTTTACGTAAATTTTTATAAAGTTGTTGACAGAAAGTCGGCTCATTTGTATAATGGTGCAAGTGTGATTTTTGCAAGGAGGTGTAACAAGCATGTCAATCTGTCCTAAGAATAAGATTTCTAAAGCTAGACGTGACAAGAGAAGAGCTAACTGGAAAATGTCTGCTCCAAATCTTGTTAAGTGTCCAAAGTGTGGCGAACTTATGATGCCTCACAGAGTCTGCAAGAGCTGTGGTTCATATAGCCAGAAGCAGATCATCAACGTTGAAGCTTAATTCAATCATAAATGATAATGATCAAGGACTGTACGTAGGTACAGTCCTTTTTCTTATGTTTCTTGCAAACTCCCCTTAAGTAGCATAAAATAGATATGTTTTTTTAGTAGAATGGGAGGAATATAGGTTGAAGAAAGAAGTTCGAATTGTTATTGATACAATCGGTGGCGACAATGGCGCTGAGGTTTGTGTGAATGGTGCAATTGAAGGATTAAAACAACACCCGGAAGTACATATTATTCTCACTGGTCATGAAGAAGAGATTAATAAGTATCTGGAAGGAAAAGAATATGATAAGAATCGTTTAGAGATTATAAATACCACAGAAGAGATTTCTCTGAATGAGCCACCTGTAAAGGCTGTTCGTGAAAAGAAGGATTCCTCTTTAGTAGTTGGCATGAATCAGGTTAAGGAAGGTAAGGCAGATGCCTTTATTTCAGCTGGTTGTAGTGGTGCTATTCTTGCAGGTGGTACCTTTATCATTGGACGCAGCAAAGGAGTTAAGAGAGCTCCTCTTGCACCTCTTCTTCCTACAACTAAAACACCAGCACTCTTAATTGACTGTGGCGCAAATGTGGATGCTAAACCAGAAGTGCTGGTTCAGTTTGCACAGATTGGATCCATCTATATGCAGAAAATTTGTGGCGTAAAGAATCCACGTGTGGCCATCGTAAATATCGGTCTTGAGGAAGAAAAGGGAAATGCACTTGTAAAGAGTACTTATCCACTATTAAAGGCTTGTAAGTCAATTAATTTCATTGGATCAATTGAATCTAGAGAAATTCCAAATGGAAAGGCAGATGTCATTCTTACAGAAGCCTTTGTTGGTAATGTTATTCTTAAGCTTTATGAAGGACTTGCCAAGATGCTCCTGGGTGAGATTAAGGGAGCCATTATGTCATCTCTGAAGTCAAAGATTGGTGGACTTTTCATTAAGTCATCTTTAAAGGGGTTGAAATCAAGATTCAGTGCCTCTGAATATGGTGGAGCGCCACTTCTTGGCTTAAATGGTCTGGTGGTAAAAATTCATGGTAATTCCAAAGAAGGAGAGGTAATTTCTGCTATCAGACAGTGCCTCACTTTTGTGGATCAGGATGTAAATGGACTGATTGCCAAAGGACTTGCTGATGAAGTAGCAGAAGAGAGTCTTGAAGCTTCAGCAAATGCTGCAGAATAAGTAGCAAAATAAGTATTTAAAAGGAGAATGATATGGATTATTCGAAATTAGAAGAAATCCTTCATTATCAATTTCATAATAAAGAACTACTGGATACCGCTTTTACGCATAAATCTTATGTGAATGAAAGTCATACAGTATGTGAATCCTATGAAAGATTAGAATTTCTTGGAGATTCTATTTTAGAGTTTGTTTCTTCTGATGTTTTATATCATCAATATCCAGATTATCCAGAAGGTAAGCTTACAAAACTCAGAGCAAGTCTGGTTTGTGAGTATACACTTTCCCAGATAACACGGGATCTTGGTTATGGAGATTATCTTTACCTGAGTCATGGAGAAGAAATGACTGGAGGCAGAAATAGAAGTTCTATTCTTTGTGATTTATTCGAGTCGGTTCTGGGGGCAATTTATTTGGATGGTGGCATTGAAGCTGCAAGAGAATATGTAAATAGATTTTTACTTACGGATATTGAGAATAAATCTACTTTCCATGATGCAAAATCATTACTGCAGGAGTATTCCCAGGGTAAGGGCCTAACTCTTGAGTATAAATTGGTGGCATCTCGTGGTCCGGAACATAACAAAGAGTATGAAGTTGTTGCTATTTTGAATGGCGTGGAAAAAGAAAAAGGAACAGGTTCTACCAAGAAGATGGCGGAGCAAATTGCTGCTCATCGTACGCTGCTCAAAATTAAATAGTTAAATAAGGGAACTTCCTATGTATTTAAAAAGTATTGAAATTAATGGCTTTAAGTCGTTTGCAAATAAATTAGTATTTAAATTTGAAAATGGTATTACCGGTATTGTCGGCCCTAATGGCTCTGGTAAGAGTAACGTTGCTGATGCTGTTAGATGGGTATTGGGTGAACAAAGTGCATCTCGTCTTCGTGGTAAGAAGATGGAAGATGTCATTTTCGCTGGTACGGAAGCAAGAAAACCTCAGGGCTCAGCTTATGTAGCGATTACTCTGGATAATTCTGACCACAGTCTTCCTATTGATTATACAGAGGTTACTGTAGCAAGACGTGTGTATCGTTCCGGCGAAAGTGAGTATTTAATCAATGGTACCGTAAGCAAATTAAAAGATGTTACTGCTTTATTCTTTGATACCGGTATTGGTAAAGAGGGGTACTCTATCATCGGTCAGGGTCAGGTAGAACGTATTCTTTCTGATAAACCAGATGAAAGAAGAGCTCTTTTTGATGAAGCTGCAGGTATTGTTAAATATAAGAAGAATAAGCAGATTACAGAAAAACAGCTGGCTGATGAACATGATAATCTGAATCGTGTAAATGATATTCTTTCTGGTTTGGAAGAGCGAGTTGGACCTCTGGCGATGCAGGCCGAAAAAGCCAAGCAGTATCTGGAGTTAAAAGATGACTTAAAGAAGCTGGATATCAATTCTTTCTTATTAGTTGTGGATTCTCTTCGTGCTGAAATTAAGGAAATTGAAGATAAGCAGAAGATTACACAGGAAGCTATTGCAGAGAAGAAAAATGCCTTTGAAGAAACAAAGGCTGAATATGAACGCCTGGAAGCTGAAATTGAGAATATTACCATGGAAATGGAAGGCGAACGTCTCAATATTCATGATCAGCAGATTCAAATGGAGCATGCTTCTGGTGAAATCCGTGTAATGCAGGAAAAAATTGCCTCCGTTGATCAGCGTAAGGCAGAAATGAAACGTCAGATTAATATTCTTCAGTCTGAAAAAGAAGATATTGAAAGAGAACTTTCATTAAATGCGGATAAGGTAAAAGAAATTGAAGATACTTTAAAGCTTGCTAAGGAAGAAGAATCGAAGGCTAGAGAAAATGCTGAAAAGATTTCTTCGGAAGAAGCGGAAATCGAAGGAAAAATTCAGGCTGCCAATTCCGATATTCTTGAATTTATGAATGCTGGTTCTTCTTTAAAGGAAAAACAGGCAAGATACGATACTATGCTGGAAAATATTGATCTTCGAAAGATCGAATTAAAGGGCAGGTATTTATCCGATAAGAGCCAGCAGCAAAAGAATCAGACCACATACGAAACGCTGGTTGCACAGCAGACTTCTGTAAATGATGCTGTAAATCGTCATCAGAAGGAACTTACAGAAACCGAGACAAATCTTCGAAATGCTACAGATCGTGCTTCTAGTCTTCGAAATCAGATTGATTCTTTAAGTTCTGAAGTCATTCGTTTACGTTCTCAGTTTGAAAACCTTAGAAATTTATCTGAACGTTATGAAGGATATGGAAACAGTATTCGTAAGGTAATGGAACAGAAGGACAAGCAAAAGGGCGTTCTGGGTGTTGTTGCGGATATTATTAAAGTAGATGAAAAGTACGAAACTGCCATTGAAACAGCGCTTGGTGGAAGTATTCAGAATATCGTTACAGAAGATGAAGATACTGCAAAGAGAATGATTGCATATCTGCGTAATAATAAGTTTGGTCGTGCTACCTTCCTGCCAATTACAACGGTTAAGAACAGAGGTAACGTAGATCAGAATGCTCTGAAGGAAGCTGGTGTTATTGGTGTAGCATCTCAGCTGGTTAAGACAGATAGTAAATTTACTGGTGTAATTGAGAGCCTTCTTGGCCGCTCCATCGTTGTGGAAGATATTGATGCCGCAACTAGAATTGCTAAGAAATATCATCAGTCCCTGCGTCTGGTTACCCCTAGTGGAGAACTGATTAATCCAGGTGGTGCCATGACCGGTGGTGCTTTCCGTAATAATAGTAACCTTCTTGGTCGTAAGCGTGAATTAGATGAAATTACCAAGTCTATTGGTGAAAAGACAAATGAACTGCGTGCGTCTAAGGAAGAAGAGACTTCTCTCCAGATGAAGAGAGAGTCCTTAAAGGAAAGCAGAAATAAATTACAGGCAGAACTGAATCATCTTTCAATTGAACAGAACAGCGTAAAGATGCAGCTGGAAAATTGCATTCAGGAAAAGAGTGCAATTGAGAAGGATCTGCAGTCTATCGAAAGAGAACAGGCAGAACTGGAAGAACAGATTTCTACTATTGCCATAAATAAGGATGAACTTCTTGCCAGTGGTAAGGAGCAAGAGGCTTCTATTACAGAAAGAAAGTCTATAATTGACAGATTGAATCAGAGCCTTGTTGAGAAACGTACAGAAAAGATCAACGCGGAAGCTACTCTTAGTTCTGCAAATCTGAATACACAGTCTATTCAGCAGAACTATTCATTTGCTAATGCTGAAAAGAATCGTATTGAAGATGAAATCAGAAAGAACGAGGCAAAACAGCGTGAGTACCAGGAGAGACTTTTATCTGGTGGTTCTGAAGCAGAAGAACTTACAGCAAATCTTGCTGAACAGAACAAACTCATTGATTCTGCAAAGGCTGAAATTGAAGCCTTAACGAAGAAACTGGAAGCCTTAAAGGAAAAACAGACTAAGGTTAATGCAAGCCATAAGGAATTCTTTGAAGAACGTGAAAAAATGTCCACAGAAATCGCAGGTCTGGAAAAGACAGATTTCACTTTGGGCATGAAGTTAGAAAAACTCAACGTGGAAAAAGATGAAAAGTCCGATTATATGTGGAATGAGTATGAACTCACATATAGTAGTGCGGAAGCCTTAAAGGTTGAAGGTCTGGGTGATGAAGCAGAATTAAAGAGAAGAACTTCTGAAGTTCGTAGGCAGATTAAGGGCCTGGGGGATGTAAATGTAGGTGCTATTGAAGAGTATGCAGAGGTCAATGAACGTTATACCTTCCTGAAAACCCAGCATGATGACATTATCGAAGCAGAAAATAATCTGAAGAATATTATTGCAGAACTTGATGTAGCTATGAAGAGACAGTTTGCTGAAAAGTTCAAGGATATTCAGGTCGCCTTTGGTAAGGTATTCAAAGAACTCTTTGGTGGGGGTAAGGGTACCCTTACCCTTGTGGATGAAGATGATCTTCTTGAAACGGGTATTATGATCAATGCTCAGCCACCTGGAAAGAAGTTACAGAATATGATGCAGCTCTCCGGTGGTGAGAAATCACTGACAGCCATCAGTTTGCTTTTTGCTATTCAGAGTCTGAAGCCATCTCCATT
Source organism: uncultured Lachnospiraceae bacterium (assembly GCA_900314445.1). Taxonomy (GTDB): domain Bacteria; phylum Bacillota; class Clostridia; order Lachnospirales; family Lachnospiraceae; genus Eubacterium_Q. The sequence goes on from OMVA01000086.1 coordinate 45,409, forward strand.
CTGTATTCTTGATGAAATTGAGGCTGCTCTTGATGATTCTAACGTGGGTCTTTACGCACAGTATCTGCACAGACTTACAAAGCATACACAGTTCATCGTTATTACACACCGTAAGGGTACTATGGAAGCTGCTGACGTACTGTATGGTATTACCATGCAGGAAAAGGGTGTTTCTACTCTTGTATCTGTAAGCATGATTGAAGATAAACTTGATAAGTAATAAAGGGGAATGCAAATGGGATTTTTTCAGAAATTAAAAGATGGTCTCAAAAAGACCAGTGATAGTATTGCAAATGTATTTGCTGTAAATGAAATTGACGATGATTTCTATGATGATTTGGAGGAAACACTGATTTCTGCAGATATGGGTTTCGAAACTACGGAAAAGGTTATTGACGACCTGAAGGACAAGGTGGAAGAACTTCATCTTAAAAAGGCAGAAGAATGTAAGGAACTGGTTATGAATTCTCTTCGTAACCAGATGGAAGTGACAGACCGTGCCTATGGTTTTGAAGATGCACATACCGTTGTATTTGTTATCGGTGTAAATGGTGTAGGAAAGACCACATCCATTGGAAAACTTGCTGCCCAATATAAAAACAGAGGGAAGAAGGTACTTGTAGCTGCTGCAGATACCTTCCGTGCCGGTGCTATTGCCCAGTTAAAGACTTGGACAGACCGAGCTGGTGTAGATCTCATTTCCCAGGGAGAAGGAAGTGATCCTTCTGCTGTAGTTTATGATGCAGTATCCGCTGCAAAAGCAAGAAAAGCTGACCTTCTTCTGGTTGACACAGCAGGACGACTTCATAATAAGAAAAATCTTATGGATGAACTTGCTAAGATGAGACGTGTTATTGAAAGAGAATATCCAGAAGCATATGTGGAAACACTGATTGTTCTGGACGGTTCTACTGGCCAGAATGCGCTGGAACAGGCTCGGCAGTTCTCTACAGTTACAGAAATCAACGGAATTATTATTACAAAGCTGGATGGTACAGCAAAAGGTGGTATTGCGGTTGCTATTCAGTCTGAATTATCTGTACCAGTTAAGTATATTGGTGTGGGAGAGAAGATTGATGATTTACAGCGCTTCGATCCAGATGAGTATATTCAGGCTCTTTTCTCTGATTTCGGAAATGAAACAGACCTCGAGATTCTTATGAGAAGTCAGGAAGAAGAGGAAGAAGAGGAAGAATCTGAGGACCAGGAATAATCTATGGATTAAAATAATCTATGGAGCTGGAATAATTTAAGGGCCAGGAAACAGACGTTCTAAGGTCCTTATATAGATAATTCAATGAATCAATAGGAAATATGCAAAAATATTTTGGGCAAAAATTGAAAAATAGTAAAAAATATTTTGCATTTTGGGGATGATGCGAGTATCATAAGAACATTATTTTATTGATACGACACAGGAGGTTGTAGAAGGTGGATAAGATTACTAGACAGAAGTGTGAAGAAGCATACGAGATTGTATCTAAGGTTGCTAAGAATACTGGTCTTATTGAATCAGAATATTTTTCAGAACTTACAGGGAATAAAGTTTATTTAAAGCCTGAAAATATGCAGGTTACAGGTGCATATAAAATTCGTGGTGCTTATTATAAGATTAGTCAGTTATCAGATGAAGAAAGACAAAAAGGACTGATTACTGCATCCGCTGGTAACCATGCCCAGGGTGTTGCTTATGCAGCAAAGGCTTATGGTGTAAAGGCAGTTATTGTTATGCCTACAACCACTCCTCTTATTAAGGTAAATAGAACAAAGGCTTATGGCGCTGAAGTTGTTTTATACGGTGATGTTTATGATGAAGCATGTGACTACGCTTTAAAACTTGCGAAGGAACATGGATATACATTTATTCATCCATTTGATGATCTGGAAGTTGCAACCGGTCAGTCCACTGTTGCCATGGAAATTTTAAAAGAAGTTCCATTCGTTGATACAATTTTAGTACCAATTGGTGGTGGTGGACTTGCAACAGGTGTTTCCACACTGGCAAAGATGCTGAATCCAAAGATTAAGGTTATTGGTGTAGAGCCATCTGGCGCTGCGTGTATGAAGGCTAGTATCCAAAATGGTCAGGTAACAACCTTACCTACTGTAAATACCATTGCGGATGGTACTGCCGTAAAGACTCCTGGTAAGAACATTTTCCCTTATATTCAGAAAAATATTGATGATATTATCACAATTGATGATGGTGAACTTATCGTTACTTTCCTGGATATGATTGAAAATCATAAGATGATTGCTGAAAACTCTGGTTTACTTACTGTTGCTGCTCTAAAGCACCTGAAACCAGAAGGCAAGAAGGTTGCTGCCATTATTTCTGGTGGTAATATGGACGTTATTACACTTTCTTCTGTAGTAAGACATGGTCTGATTGCACGTTCAAGAATCTTCACAGTTTCTGTACAGCTTCCTGATAAGCCAGGTGAGCTCATGAACGTATCTAAGGTTATTGCAGATATGAAGGGTAATATTATTAAGCTTGAACACAACCAGTTCTTCTCTATTAATAGACAGGCTGCTGTAGAACTTGTTATTACTCTCGAAGCCTTTGGCCCTGAGCACAAGGCAGAGATTATTAAGACTCTTGATGAAAAGGGATATCATCCTGTAATAAAGAATCCGACAGCCGATTCTCAGGATTAGGATTTTGAATGAAATTAATGAATATTGCCAGTGGCAGCAGTGGTAACTGTAGTATGGTTGGTACTGACCAAACCACAGTCCTTGTTGACACTGGAATTAGCATGAAGCGAATTGAGGCTGGCCTTACAACATGTGGGCTTACTCCTAGAGATTTAGATGGAATATTTATCACCCATGAGCACGCAGATCATATTCATGGATTGGGCGTTATTTCCAGAAAATATAATATTCCCATCTATGGTACAATGGGCACTCTGGATGGTGCTCTAAAGTCTGGAAAATTAGGGACTTTTGATTTCAATTTGCTTCACGGTATTTCTGCAAATGGGACAATGACCATTGGTGATTTGAAAATCACTTCACATTCCATTTCCCATGATGCTGCGGATCCTGTTTGTTATAAGTTTGAAGAAGCAGGTGATGAGAAGGAAAAGGTTGTAACAGTTGCTACAGATATCGGTTATGCCAGTGAGGATTTAATTGACTTTCTTCAGGGAGCAGATGCTATGCTTATTGAAGCAAATCATGATGTCCGAATGCTGGAGGCTGGACCTTATCCATTTTATTTAAAGCAGAGAATACTTGGTGATCATGGACATTTGTCAAATGAAGCCAGCGGCAGAATGATAAAATCTCTCCTGAATGATCATATTAAGATGATTCAGTTGGGTCATTTATCAAAAGAAAACAATTTTAAAGAACTTGCTTTTGAAACGGTTAAGCAGGAACTTGATGGAAATGAGTTTTCTAATGATGTAAGAGATTTCAATCTTTGCGTTGCTAGTAGATTAGAACCTTCGGACTTACTTGAATTTTAGTTAATAAATAGATTTATTCTATTAATGAAAGGAATTATAAAGATGGCTAAGACTATTATTACTGTAGTAGGACAGGATACTGTTGGTATTATTGCAAAGGTATGTAATTACCTTGCAGATAATCAGATTAATATCATGGACATCACACAGACTGTTATGCAGGGATATTTCAACATGATGATGATTGTTGATACTTCAGCATGCACAAAGTCTCATGGTGATCTTTCATCTGAACTTGCTACACTTGGAGATAGCATCGGCGTTCAGATTAAAGCTCAGAAGGAAGAAATCTTCGATATGATGCATCGAATCTAAGTTAGTATGATTCACCTTTATCATTAAATATATTTGTTAGGAGATAAAAATGATTACACTTGATGAAGTCATCGAAACCAATTCCATGATAAGTTCGATGAACCTGGATGTAAGAACTATTACTATGGGCATCTCTTTATTGGATTGTGTTGGACCTGATTTAAAGACTACATGTGACAATATTTATAATAAGATCACTACTAAGGCTAAAAACCTTGTGGCAACTGGTGAAGAAATCACAAAGATGTACGGTATTCCTATCGTAAACAAGCGTGTTTCTGTAACTCCAATTGCTTTAGTTGGTGGTTCTGTTTGTAAAAACTCGGATGATTTTGTGGAAATCGCAAAGACACTGGATAAGGCTGCACACACAGTTGGCGTTAACTTCCTTGGTGGTTATTCTGCTCTTGTTTGTAAGGGAATGACAGAGGCTGATTGTCTCCTCATTGAGTCACTTCCTAAGGCACTTGCGGAAACTGAACTTGTTTGTGCATCTGTTAACTGCGGTTCTACAAAGACTGGTATTGATATGGATGCTGTTCGCATGATTGGCGAAAAGATTCATGAAATGGCAGTGGTTACACAGGATAGAGATTCTATTGCCTGTGCCAAGTTTGTCGTATTCTGTAATGCACCGGATGATAACCCATTTATGGCAGGTGCTTTCCACGGTGTTACAGAAGGTGACTGCGTTATTAACGTAGGTGTCAGTGGCCCTGGTGTTGTAAAGAGAGCTCTTGAAGAAGTTAGAGGAGAGTCTTTCGAAGTTCTTTGCGAAACCATTAAGAAGACTGCATTTAAGATTACTCGTGTTGGCCAGCTGGTTGCTAAGGAAGCTTCTAAAAAGCTGGGCATCCCATTTGGCATTGTTGATTTATCACTGGCTCCAACTCCAGCCATTGGTGATTCTGTTGCAGATATCCTTTGCGAAATTGGTGTTGAATACGCAGGTGCTCCGGGTACAACAGCAGCCCTTGCACTTCTGAATGACCAGGTTAAGAAGGGCGGTATCATGGCTTCTTCTTATGTAGGTGGCCTTTCTGGTGCTTTCATTCCTGTTTCAGAAGATCAGGGTATGATTGACGCTGCAAACCTTGGTTGTCTTACAATTGAAAAGCTGGAAGCTATGACTTGCGTATGTTCAGTAGGTCTGGATATGATTGCCATTCCTGGTTCTACACCAAGTACAACAATTTCCGGTATCATTGCAGATGAAATGGCAATTGGTATGATTAACCAGAAGACAACAGCAGTTCGTATCATGCCTGTTATTGGTAAGGAAGTTGGAGATAAGATTGTCCTTGGCGGACTTCTTGGCGAAGCTCCCATTATGCCAGTTAACAAGTATGGTTGCGAGAATCTGATTAAGAGAACTGGTAGAATCCCAGCTCCAATTCATAGCTTTAAGAACTAATAACAATGACAAATCCATTTGCATCATATGGATTTTGAAGGAGCCTCCTCCGGGAGGCTTTTTCTTTTACCTAAATTAGGGAAATGTGTGGTATCATTTACATGCATTATATTACTTTGAAAGATTTCGAGGAAAGAGAATGGCAACAGCCTTAGTTATAACAACCTATCAAAAAGTTCTTCTGGAAATGGTCTTTGAAGACAATAAACTGGTGGAAGCTCACAATATTTCGACAAATGATATTCTGGGGAATATTTATTCAGCCAGTGTTACCAATGTGATTCCATCCATTGGGGCGGCCTTTCTGGATGCGGGTTTGGGAGATACTTTATATTATAATATTGCTGATTTCTCTGGACGTGAGCTATATGCCAGACATGGAAAGCAGAATCATCCATGTGTTGGAGATACCATGCTTATTCAGGTTAGTAGAGAAGCTATGCAAAAGAAAAAGGCTTCCTGCTCATCCAATTTATCTTTAACCGGAAAATATTTGGTTGTAAACCGTTCAAATGCCATTGGCATTTCTAAGTCCATTACTGATTCTTCCAAGAGAGACGAGCTGAAAAGTTTTGCAGAAAATCTGGATACATATCTATCCTGTAAAGAAAAATTTGGAGCTGGAATCATTTTTAGAACTTCTTGTCAGTTAGCTGACATAGAATCTATCAAGGAAGAAACTATAAAATTATTATGTGAACTAGATTCTATAATTAGTCGTGGCCTCCATGAAATTCCAAAAAAATGTCTTTACTCCAAAACAGATGGTAGTGCATCCTATATAAATTATATTCGGAATTTTATAGCAAAACATAGAGATGAAGTACTTCGGGTTCATACAGATATTGAAAGTGTCAGAGATGGAATTCGCTCTATGCCTGAACTTGCAGATGAATTATTCGAATTCCATTATGAAAAATTCCAGGAACTGGACCTGATTTTTAAGGTTGATACCCAAATTCAAAAGGTACTACAAAGAAAAATTTATTTAAAGTCTGGCGGAAGTATTGTTATTGACCAGACGGAGGCATTGACAGCAATCGATGTGAATTCAGGCCAGTTTACCAAAGGCGCTAATGCGGAAAAACACTATTTGAAAACAAATATGGAAGCTGCAGAAGAGATTGCCAGAGTGCTTAGACTTCGTAATTTATCTGGTATGATTCTGATTGATTTTATAAATATGAAAAATAAAGAGTCAGAAAAAACTCTGATCAGTCATTTAAAAACCTGTATTTCTAAGGATCCTGTTAAAACAATTTTTGTGGATCTTACAGGACTGGGTCTTGCAGAAATGACAAGACAGAAGATCGAAAAGCCCTTAAATGAGCTGTTTTACGAAAAAACTTCTGGAAAAAATGATTGACATAATTTTTCTTAGATGTTAGTATATTCCATGTGCCGCTCGATGAGGCCCAAAGTGTGCCTAAATGAAGGTGCCGCCAAAGTCGGCGAGTTTATTATAATAGGAGGTTTTCCCATATGTATGCTATTATCGCAACTGGAGGAAAGCAGTACAAGGTAGCAGAAGGTGATGTAATTCGCGTTGAAAAGCTTAATGCTGAAGACGGCGCTAGCGTTACATTCGACAATGTTATTGTTCTCAACAATGACAAGGACGTTCTTACAGGAGATGCTGTTAAGAATGCATCTGTAAAGGCTTCTGTTGTAAAGACTGCAAAGTCCAAGAAGGTAACTGTTTACAAGTTCAAACCAAAGACTGGTTACCACAAGAAGAATGGTCACAGACAGATCTTTACTGAAGTTAAGATCGAAGCTATCAATGCTTAAGGAATTTTAGAATGATTAAGGCAATTTTTTATCAAAAGGACGGTATCACATTTGGCTTTTCCGTGACAGGACATGCCGGATATGATGAATCAGGAAAAGATATCGTGTGCGCAGGTGTTTCTGCACTTGTTATTAATGCGATTAATTCGTTAGAGACCTTTACGGATGATAGTATTATTTCCCGAATCGAAGAGGAAGGAATGACCAAAGTCAAGATTAAAGGTATTGTAAGTCCTGAAAGTGAATTATTACTGAAATCACTCAGACTTGGTCTCTGTAAGATCTATGAAGAGTATGGAGACGACTACATTACTGTATTTTTTAGGGAGGTAAAGTCATGATTAAGATGAATTTACAGCTCTTCGCGCATAAGAAAGGAATGGGTTCTACAAAGAACGGCCGTGATTCCGAATCAAAGAGACTCGGCGCGAAGCGAGCAGACGGACAGTTTGTTAAAGCAGGAAATATCCTGTACAGACAGCGTGGAACAAAGATCCATCCAGGACTTAATGTTGGACGTGGCGGAGACGACACATTATTCGCATTAACAGATGGTGTTGTAAGATTTGAAAGACTTGGTAGAGACCGCAAGCAGGTTTCAATCTACCCTGTTGCTTAAATTTTAAAGCGAATTATGGAGCTTTGTGATTATTTCACAAGGCTCTTTTATTTTTTAGAACAATTAAGTTTTTTTTCGATACGAAAACGTATCCTAAGGAGTTTTTTTATGTTTGCAGATCAGGCAAAAATTTATGTAAAATCCGGTAAGGGTGGCGATGGCCATGTATCTTTCCGTCGTGAAATCTATGTTCCCAATGGTGGACCAGATGGGGGTGACGGTGGTAAAGGTGGCGACGTTATTTTTACTGTGGATGAGGGTATGAACACTCTTGAAGATTTGAGAAATCATCCTAAATATAGAGCACAGGATGGTGAACCTGGTTCCAAGAAGAAGTGTCATGGTAAAGATGGTGCGGATATTGTTATTAAGGTACCACCTGGAACCCTTGTGAAAGATTTTGAGAGTGGTAAAGTCATTCTTGATATGGGTAATCGTACAGAACCTGTTGTTTTCTTAAAAGGTGGACGTGGCGGAAAGGGAAATCAGCATTACGCAACCTCAGTTATGCAGGCTCCTAAATACGCTCAGCCTGGTCAGCCTGCCATTGAAATGACTTTACGTCTGGAAATGAAAATGATCGCGGATGTTGGACTTGTAGGATTCCCAAGTGTAGGTAAATCCACATTGCTTTCTAAGGTTTCTAATGCGAGACCTAAGATTGCCAATTATCACTTTACAACACTTGCTCCAAACCTTGGCGTAGTATCCATGTCTGGAAGCCGAAGCTTCATTATGGCTGATATTCCTGGAATTATTGAAGGTGCTGCAGAAGGTGTTGGCCTGGGCCTTGATTTCCTCAGACATATTGAACGTACACGTGTAATTTTACACGTTGTAGATGCAGGTTCCGTGGAAGGAAGAGATCCTATTGAGGATGTGAAAGCAATTAATAGCGAGCTTTCACAGTATAGTGATGATATTTTAAGTCGTCCAACGATCCTTGTTGCGAATAAATTAGATGTACTACCACCAGAAGAAAGAGAAGAAGTATTAAAGAAATTGAAGGATGCTTTTGAACCAGAAATTCCTGTAATGCCAATTTCTGCTGCTACTGGTGAAGGAGTTAAGGAACTTCTGGATTTAACATTTGAAATGGTTCAGAAGGCACCGAAAGAAGTTATGCACTTTAAGGAAGAAATCAGTCTGGAGTCACTTGTTGCCCCGAAGGAACTTCCATTCTCTGTATTCATTGACCCTAAGGATAAACACGTATTCCACGTGGAAGGTCCTAAGATTGAAAGAATGCTGGGCTACACAAACCTTGAAGATGATAAGGGATTCCGCTTCTTCCAGGAGTTTATGAAGAAAAATAATATTATTGAAGAATTAGAAAAACTTGGTATCGAAAATGGCGATACCGTTAAGTTATACGGTAATGAATTTACCTGGGAGGAATAAGATATGACAACAAAGCAGCGTGCTTACTTAAAGAGTCTTGCCATGAATATGTCCCCAATTTTATCATTGGGAAAGAACAGCGTTACACCAGAATTTGTTAACTCTGTTTCTGAAGCATTAAAGGCTAGAGAATTAATCAAAGTTAATGTATTAAAGAATTGTGAAGATTCACCTGAGGATGTGGCAAGAACAGTTGCTGAACGTACACGTTCTGTCCTGGTTCAGGTAATTGGAAGAAAATTTGTTCTGTATAAGAGAAATGAGGAGAATCCAATCATTGAACTTCCAAAGAAACTCGGATAATCGAATAGCGATTTTAGGAGGATCTTTTAATCCAATCCATTACGGCCACCTTGCCATGGCGAAAGCAGCATATGATAGCTTTCATTTTGCAAATGTACTGCTCATGCCAAATGCCACAACTTACTACAAGGAAAATATTCCTTCCATTAAAGATACAGACAGACTTTCTATGCTGGACCTGGTGGTAAAAGAATATTCTTACCTTTCCATCTCTGATATTGAGATTAAAAGAGGTGGCATTACCCATACCATTGACACAGTTCGTGAGCTGGAAAAAGAGATGCCGGATAGCAAAATCTACTTTATAATAGGGGGGGATTCTTTGCTTCATCTTCCTGGTTGGGTTGAAGCGAAAGAGTTGTTCAAAAAAGTAGTATTTCTTACCTGCATCAGAGAAGATGTAGATCAGTCTGAGTCTCTTGCACTAATCGATAAGTACAAGAAAGACTATGTGGGTGCGGAAATTGAACTTTTGCCTATGGCAAAGTATGATATTTCTTCCTCTAAGATTAGAGAAATGGTAAGAAATGGACAATCAATCAAAGGTCTTCTGCCTGAAAGTGTAGTGGATTTTATTCAGGCAAATGGACTTTATTTGGAGGATTAAGTTATGAGCGTGATGGATAGAGATTCTATCATTGAAAGATTACAGGAAAAACTTACAGAAAGAAGATTTATTCATTCTGTGGGTGTGGAATATACAGCTGCCTGCATGGCCTATAAGTTCGATGTAGATGCTCAAAAAGCAAGAATTGCCGGACTTCTTCATGACTGCGCAAAGTGTATCCCTAGGGAAGAAAAGCTTAGGAAAGCTGAAAAATTCGGTCTGCCTGTAAATGATAGTGAAAGAGAAAATCCAGACCTTTTACACGGTAAGCTTGGTGCTTATTATGCACGTAAGAGATATGGGGTAGAAGATCCGGAGATATTATCCGCTATTACCTATCACACGACTGGACATCCTAATATGTCTAAATTAGATCAGATAATATTTATTGCTGATTTTATTGAGCCAAACAGAAAGATGATTCCTAGTCTGCCAGAAATCAGAAGGGAAGCATTTACAGATTTGGACCATTGCATGATGCATATTTTAAAGAATACTTTAGATTATCTTCATCAACGCAATGTTGTAATTGACGAAATGACACAAAAAACTTATGACTTTTATCGTGAGGAAACATTATGACTAACGAAAAGGTATTAACTATTGTTAATGCAATGCAGGAACACCAGGGTATTGATATTAAGTCTTACTTCGTAGGTGACACTGCTGGAATTACTGACTATTTTGTACTTGCAAGCGGAAACAGCAAGCCACAGGTTGATGCGCTCGTTGACGCTGTAGAAACAGCTTTAGGAAGACAGGGTATTAACTTACGTAATCGTGAAGGCCGTGCCGATGGTGGCTGGGTTCTTCTGGATTACGAAGATGTAATTGTCCATATTTTCTCAAGTGAAATGAGAGAGTTCTATAATCTGGACCATACATGGAATGGTGTTCCAACCGAAACTTTCTAATGAGTAATCCTGGGGAGAAATCAGCTATGTTTCGTGTTATGAATGATTATTTGGCGAATATGAAGTGGGCCACCAATGAAAAAATTTACGGCGAAATAAATTCCTTTTTTGAAAAAGAGAAAAGTGTAAACAAAGTTTGCGTGAAAGTGAATTTTAATACTTATATTATTGATGTAAGAATGACAGGATTCAACATTAAAAAAGCCGATGGTCTTTTCAGAAAATTTAAAGGCCATTTTTCATATCCGTATTCAGAATTGTCTGTGAGATATAACGAAGGAAGTCGTGTTGTATATCGTTATGCCACTTGCCAGGAAAATAAAACCGGAGTTTATATGCAGGTCATATTCTCTTAAGAGAACAATGTAAAATTTTAGGCAAACACAAAAAAATTTTTGGTGATTTAGCCTTTTGACACAATTTCTTCAAAGTATTAGAATATCAACTGTATGTTAAAAATTGGAGGCGTCATGAAAGAACTGAATCTACACACACCAGAAGGTGTAAGAGATATTTACAACATTGAATGTGCTGAACGAAAGAGTACCATTAGCCGTATTCTGGACGAATTACATTTGCATGGAAATCATGATATCGAAACACCTACATTTGAATATTTTGATATTTTCAATAACGATAAGGGTTCTGCACATTCTTATGAGATGTACAAATTCTTTGATCGTAATAACAACACTCTGGTTCTTAGACCGGATATGACACCTAGTATTGCCAGATCTGTAGCCAAATATTATGCAGATGAGGCGTTACCCATCAGACTTTGCTATGAGGGACATACTTTCTTAAATGCACCTCAGCATCAGGGTAAATTAAATGAAACCACTCAGATTGGTTGTGAGCTTATTAATGACGACTCATCTGCTGCTGATGCAGAGATGATTGCTTGTGTTGTTGATTGTCTCAAGGCGGCTGGTCTTACAGAGTTCCAGATTGAAATCGGTGAAGTAGAATTCTTCAAGGGTCTTATTAAAGAAGCTGGTGTTTCGGCGGATGTGGAAGAGAAGATTCGTGATTATATTCAGATTAAGAATTTCTTTGGTCTTTCTGAGTTTGTATCTTCTTTAGATATTCCTGAAAATATTAAGTCTGTATTCGATACATTTGATACACTCTTTGGTGGCGCTGAAATGCTGGAAAAAGCTGCAAGTCTTACAGCTGGTAATGCTGAATGTAATCTTGCTCTGGAACGCTTAAATAAGGTTTATACGGCGCTTTCTTTCTACGGATATGAGAACTACGTTGGTTTTGATCTGTCCATGATTAATGGGTACGACTACTATACTGGCGTTGTTTTCAGTGCCTACACATATGGAACAGGTAACCCAATTGTAAAGGGTGGTCGTTATAACGATCTTCTCAAGCAGTACGGTAAGGATGCTCCTTCCATTGGTTTTGCAATTCAGATTGATGATCTTATGAACGCTAAGGCTAGACAAAAGATTAATGACGTAGTTATTCCTGAGGCAAGCCTGGTTATTTACACCATTGAAAATCAGGAAACTGCCATTCATCTTGCCGAAAAGCTTCGTGCAAAGAAGATTGTTACAGAACTTGTCCGTAAATCAAAGCAGCATGAAGAATCAGAATATGAAGCTTATGCAAAAGCAAATTCCATTTGCAAATCTTATTCACTGATGGATACTGAAAATGTACGTATCGTTGATTACAAAAATGATACGGATCAAACAAAAACTATAAAAGATCTGGAGGCTTCTTTATGAGATATCTGACATTTGCCCTTGCTAAGGGAAGACTTGCCAAGAAAACTATGGCAATGTTTAAGCAAATTGGAATCCAGTGCGAAGAAGTTCTGGATCCGGATACCAGAAAACTGATTTTCGTAAACGAAGAGCTTGGTATGCGCTTTTTCCTGGCAAAGCCAAGTGATGTTCCTACCTATGTAGAGTACGGCGCAGCAGATATTGGTATCGCTGGTAAGGATACTCTTTTGGAGGAAGGACGTAATCTTTACGAAGTTATGGATCTTGGTTTTGGCAAATGCCGCATGTGCGTCTGTGGACCAGAATCTGCACGTGAAATTCTGAAAAAGAATGAAATTATTCGTGTTGCCAGCAAGTATCCCAATATTGCAAAATCTTACTTCTCAGACAAGAAAAATCAGACAGTTGAGATTATTAAGCTCAATGGTTCTGTAGAGCTGGCTCCTATTGTTGGCCTGTCAGAAGTAATTGTAGATATTGTCGAAACAGGTTCTACATTAAAGGAAAACGGCCTGACTGTTTTGGAAGAAATCTGTCCACTGTCAGCTCGTGTGGTTGTTAACCAGGTTAGCCTTCGTATGGAACATGAGAGAATCCGCAAGATTCTTACAGATCTGGATAAGGTTCTTCATCAGTAAGAGCCGCTCCAAATCGCTGCAATTTCTAGGAAACATAAATCTAAATTGATATGCAAATGAACTGCGCAGTCCATTTGCATGAATAATAATAAATCTGGTACAGGAAAGGGAGATATCATGAGAATTGTAAAATTAACACAAGAAACAAAAACTTCCTTATTGAAGGATCTTCTGAAGAGAAGTCCTGATGATTATGGTACTTATGAGGATACTGTTAAAGAAATCGTTGCTAATGTCCATAAAAATGGAGATGCTGCTCTTTTTTCTTATACTGAAAAGTTCGATCACGCACATGTAGATGCTTCCAATGTGAAGGTTACGGATGCAGAAATTGAAGAAGCTTATAAGGAAATAAGCCCTGAACTTCTGACTGTTATCCGCAAGGCTATTAAAAATATTGAAGAGTTCCATTCTCTTCAGAAGAAGAATAGCTGGATTACAACTAAGGAAAATGGTATTGTTCTCGGCCAGAGAGTAACACCAATTGAGTCTGCTGGTGTTTATGTTCCAGGTGGTAAGGCTGCTTATCCTTCAACCGTTCTGATGAATGTAATTCCTGCTCATGTTGCAGGCGTTAAGAATATTATCATGACAACACCTTGTAACGCAGAGGGTAAGGTTTATCCTATGACTCTGGTTGCAGCTAAGGAAGCTGGTGTAACAGCTATCTACAAGGCTGGTGGTGCTCAGGCAATTGCCGCTCTTGCTTATGGTACAGAGTCAATTCCAAAGGTTGATAAGATCGTTGGTCCTGGTAACATCTTTGTTGCCATTGCTAAGCGTCTTGTATACGGCCATGTTTCCATCGATTCCATTGCCGGTCCTTCAGAAGTACTTGTACTTGCTGATGAAACTGCAAGCGCTAAGTGTGTAGCAGCAGATCTGCTTTCACAGGCTGAGCATGATGAACTTGCTTGTGCAACTCTTGTTACAACAAGTGAAAAGCTGGCAGAAGAAGTATCTGAATGGGTTGATAAGTTCGTTGCAGTTCTGCCTCGTGCAGATATCATGCAGAAGTCCCTGGACAATTTTGGTAATATCTTCGTTGCTGACAATATGGCTGATGCCATTGATGCTGCAAATGATATTGCTCCAGAGCATATGGAAATTGTTACAGCAAATCCATTTGAAACAATGACAAAGATTAAGAATGCTGGTGCTATGTTCCTGGGAACATACTCATCTGAGCCACTTGGCGATTACTTCGCTGGTCCAAACCATGTACTTCCTACAAATGGAACAGCTAGATTCTTCTCACCACTGGGCGTAGATGATTTCATTAAGCGTTCATCAATCATCAGCTACTCAGAAGAAGCTTTACGCGAAGTTCATAAGGATATCGAACTCTTCGCAGAATCAGAGCATTTAACAGCTCATGCAAATGCCATTCGCGTTCGTTTTGAGGATGAGCAGTAATCCATGTTTTCATATGGAATACGAATGGTATAAATTAAAATTGTAGTGTAAAATGGTTAGCGGAATTTTGGTTTATTCCGCTAGCCCTTTATGTGTTTTATTTATTAAATTGGGGGAGGACAGTATGAGCGATAACAGACTGGCAAGTGTTTCAAGAAAAACTAGTGAAACGGATATTACATTAAGTCTTAACCTGGATGGCGCAGGCGTTTCAGAAGTGGATACAGGCATTGGATTTTTCGACCACATGCTTAAGAGTTTTGCCAAGCACGGCTTCTTTGATATGAATCTTCAGGCAAAGGGAGATTTATATGTGGACAGTCACCACACTATTGAAGATACAGGTATTGTCCTGGGTCAGGCCATTAAGCAGGCAGTGGGAGATAAGGCTGACATCAGGCGTTATGGTTCCTTCCTTATGCCTATGGATGAGTCACTTGTACTTTGTGCAGTTGATTTATCTGGCCGCCCATATCTTTCATATGATTTAAATCTTTCAACACCTCGTGTTGGATACTTCGATACTGAAATGGTAAAGGAATTTTTCTATGCTGTTTCTTATGCGGCAGAAATGAATCTGCACATCAAGCAGATTAGTGGTGCCAATGATCACCACATTATTGAAGCAACCTTCAAGGCATTTGCAAATGCACTTGATCTGGCAACCAGAATGGATCCTCGTTTAGATGGGGAAATCCTTTCTACTAAGGGAAGCCTCTAGGAGGGTAAAATGGATAATAAAAAGATTGTTCCAGAATCAATCTGTGATAATCAGGGAAAGCTTGTTTCAAGCATTCCATTTTCTGAATTTAAAAAGGATGCAAATGGACTTGTCCCAACTGTTGTTCAGGATTATAAGACCGGCGAAGTTTTAATGCTTGCTTATATGAGCGAAGAGTCCTACAATCGTACATTGGAATTGGGCAGAATGACTTATTGGTCAAGATCCCGTCAGGAACTTTGGACCAAGGGGGATACAAGTGGTCATTACCAGTTTGTTAAGTCTTTAACCATTGATTGCGATAAAGATACAATCCTTGCCAAAGTATCTCAGATTGGTGCAGCTTGTCATACAGGTAATCCAACCTGTTTCTTTACACCACTGGTAAAGAATGAAAGTGAAGAATAAATTCCAACTGGACTTTATAATTCCTGGCTAAAAATAGTGAGTTTTGTAACTTGTCTGAGTCTTTTAAGACAAGTGCATTTTATAAAAATTTTATCAGGACAAACCTGATTATTTTAAGGAGAGACAGACATGCAGAAATACGGCTTGAACGAATTAAGAGAGATGTATCTTTCTTACTTTGCAGAGAAGAATGGACATTTAAGAATGCCATCATTCTCACTTGTACCAAAGAATGATAATTCACTTCTTCTCATTAACGCGGGTATGGCACCTTTAAAGCCTTACTTTACAGGACAGGAGGTTCCACCTAGAACACGTGTTACTACATGTCAGAAGTGTATTCGTACAGGCGATATTGAAAATGTAGGTAAGACAGCTCGTCATGGTACTTTCTTTGAAATGCTTGGTAACTTCTCATTTGGTGATTACTTTAAGCACGAGGCTATTAAGTGGTCTTGGGAATTCCTGACAGATGTTGTTGGCCTTGATGCTGACAGACTTTATCCATCAATTTACCAGGATGATGATGAAGCATTTGATATCTGGAATAAGGAAGTTGGTATTCCAGCAGAACGTATTTTCCGTTTTGGTAAAGAAGATAACTTCTGGGAACATGGTTCAGGTCCATGTGGTCCTTGCTCAGAAATTTACTATGACCGTGGCGAAAAGTATGGCTGTGGTAAGCCAGATTGTACAGTAGGTTGTGAATGCGACCGTTACATGGAAGTTTGGAACAACGTATTTACACAGTTCGAAAACGATGGTAAGGGTAACTACACAACACTGAAGCAGAAGAACATCGATACAGGTATGGGTCTGGAGAGACTTGCTGTAATTGTTCAGGATGTAGATTCAATCTTTGACGTAGATACTATTAAGGCTATTCGTGACAAGGTTTGCGAAATTGCCCATGTTGAATATGGAAAGGAATATCGCACAGACGTTTCTATCCGTGTTATTACTGACCATATCCGTTCCGTAACATTTATGGCATCTGATGGTATCCTTCCTTCCAATGAAGGACGTGGCTACGTTATGCGTCGACTTCTTCGTCGTGCAGCTCGTCATGGACGTTTACTTGGTATTTCTGGTGCATTCCTTAATCAGGTCGCTCAGACTGTAATTGAAAATTCAGAAGTTGCTTATCCAGAGCTTGCTGATAAGAAGGAACATATCTTCGCTGTTATCGGTAAGGAAGAAGAGAACTTCAACAGAACAATTGATCAGGGTCTTTCAATTCTGGATTCTTATAAGAAAGAAATCGAAGCAAGTGGTAGCAAGGTTCTTTCTGGGGATAAGGCATTTAAGCTTTATGATACTTATGGATTCCCTCTGGATCTTACAAAGGAAATCTTAGAAGAGGCAGAAATCACTGTTGATGAAGATGGTTTCCATGCATGCATGGAAGAGCAGAGACAGAAGGCTCGTTCAGCTCGTAAGACAACAAACTACATGGGCGCAGATGCAACAATCTACGAAAGCCTTGATGTCAAAGTACATTCTAGCTTCGATGGATATGACAAGTTGGAAAAAGAATCTGATGTTCTTTTCCTGACAAAGTCTGAAAAGGATGCAGATGGCAAGGTTGTTTCTTCTGTAGTAGATACACTTTCAGATAGTGAAACAGGTTCTATCATTGTTTCTTCTACACCTTTCTATGGCACAATGGGTGGTCAGACAGGTGATACTGGTATTATCTCTACAGAAAACGGAACATTCGTTGTTCAGGATACAATTCATGTATCTGGTGAAAAGATTGCACATATCGGTTACGTTGAGTCAGGTGAAATCAATGTTAAGGATATCGTTAAGTTATCCGTTGATGCTGACAGACGTGCTCTGATTGCAAACAACCATTCAGCAACTCACCTTCTGATGGGTGCACTTCGTGCCGTTCTTGGTGGACATATTGAACAGCAGGGTTCTTATGTAGATGCTGAAAGACTGAGATTCGACTTTACTCATAATCAGGCAGCTACAGCTGAAGAGATTCAGGCTATTGAAGATCTTGTAAATCAGAAGATTATGGAAAATATCCCTGTAACAACAGAGGTTCTTTCCCTTGATGATGCAAAGAAGACAGGTGCTACAGCTCAGTTTGATGAGAAGTATGGCGCTGAAGTAAGAGTTGTATCCATTGCTGATTTCGATAAGGAATTCTGTGGTGGTACACATGCAAAGACAACTGGTCAGATCCGAATCTTCAAGATTATTTCTGAAGCTGGTGTTGCATCAGGCGTAAGACGTATCGAAGCTCTTACATCTGTAGGTGTTCAGAAGTACTTTGCAAATATGGAAGCTGAAATGAAGGAAGCTGCATCCATTGCCAAGGTTCCTGTAGATGAACTTCCATCAAAGGTTGCTCAGCTCCTGGAAGAAATCAAGACTCTTAAATCTGAAAACCAGAAGTTAAAGGATAAGCTTGCAAAGAACTCAGCAAGTGATGCTGCACAGGATGTAGTAGAAGTTGGAGACCTTAAGGTTCTTCCAGTTTCTGTTAAGGACGTTGACATGAATGGTCTTCGTACACTGGGTGATGGCTTCAAAGCAAAGCTTGGTAAGTCAGTAATCATCCTTGCATCAGATGCAGGCGAGAAGGTTAACCTGATTGTTATGGCTACGGATGATGCAGTTGCTTCTGGCGTACACGCTGGAAATATCGTTAAGAAGATTGCACCAATGGTTGGTGGTGGCGGCGGTGGTCGTCCAAACATGGCTCAGGCTGGTGGTAAGAATGCTGCTGGTATTGCTGATTGCCTGGCAGCTGGTGTAGAAGAAGTAAAAGCTCAGCTTCAGTAATAAATTGAAATAATATAAGAGTGAATTTGTTTGATTCCTGGCAAATTCACCTTTATATATAGAAATAAATAGCTGAAATTGTATGTAAACGTTTAAAATTCTTGACATAGACATGAAATATCGCTATAATTTCCAAAGTGCTTTAGAAAATATGGAAAAGACCCATACAGTTGGTAGCACGAAAGTCCACAACTGGAGGGAGGGAAAAAGAATGTCTACAGTAGTTGTAAAAGAAAACGAAACACTTGATAGCGCACTTCGTCGTTTTAAGAGAAGTTGTGTAAAGGCTGGTATCCAGCAGGAAATTCGTAAGAGAGAACATTACGAAAAGCCTTCTGTTCGTCGTAAGAAGAAGTCAGAAGCTGCACGTAAGCGCAAGTTTAAATAAGTAATGAATGTGACGCCATGGTTTTATTTCCATGGCGTCTCTTATATTTTGACGTAATTATAAATTACTTTGATACTTACCTTGATAAATTAAATATAAACTTATTTTAAAACTTACTTGGATAAATTAAATTTAAACTTACTTTAAAACTTACTTTCATTACTAACTATGGAAACTTATTTCATTGTGGGAAGGGTTTATGGCTGAAATTCAAAAGAACATCTTAGTTGAAAATCAATATATTCAGGAACTGTTTGGTCAATATGATAAGAATATGCAGAAGATTGAAAGAGCATTTTCTGTATCTTATATTTACCGTGGTGATAAGCTCACCATTTCTGGAGAAACAAGCAGAGTAGAAAAAGCTGAAACTGTTATTCAGGATTTACTGGCAGTTTGTAGAAACGGTAATCCAATTTCTGATCAGACCGTGGATTATTCCATTTCGCTTGTTATGGATGAATCACCTCTTAAGTCCAGTGATTTAAGCGCACCGGATGGAGTTATTTGTCATACATTGGCTGGTAAGCCCATTAAGCCAAAGACATTCGGTCAGAAAAAATATGTGGAAGCCATTGATAATAACATGATTATCTTTGGAACTGGCCCTGCAGGTACTGGTAAAACTTACCTTGCCATGGCAAAAGCTATTACTGCCTTTAAAAGAGGGGAAGTGGAAAGAATTATTCTTACAAGACCAGCTATTGAAGCTGGTGAAAAGCTTGGTTTCTTACCTGGTGATTTACAAAGTAAAATTGATCCATACTTAAGGCCTCTTTATGATGCTCTTTATGAAATTATGGGGGCGGAAACTTTCCAGAAAAATATGGAAAAAGGCTTAATTGAAGTAGCTCCTCTTGCTTATATGAGAGGACGTACTCTGGATAATGCTTTTATTGTTTTGGATGAAGCACAGAATACCACAGGCTCTCAGATGAAGATGTTCCTGACACGTATTGGATTTGGCTCCAAGGCAATCATTACAGGTGACCAGTCTCAGAAAGACCTTGCAGATGGTACCCAGTCAGGTCTTGATGTGGCCTTAAGAGTAATTCGTAACATTGAGGGCATTGCCGTTTGTGAACTTACAAGCAAGGACGTTGTGAGACATCCTCTTGTTCAGCAAATTGTTGAGGCTTACGAGAAGTACGATAAAAAAGTAATGGAAAAGGCCAGAAGAAGTAGTAAGACATCCGATTCCACAAAGAACATAAGAACTAAAATTCCACGTTCCAAAAAAGGAAAGTAAATAAATTTGATATAAATATATGCTTATTGTATAATTGCAAAGGTTTTTAATGATGAACATTTCAATCGAAAATGAGTCTGGTTTAAATTATCCAGAAGAATTTAATCAAATCATTAGTCGCATAGTGAATGCTTCTGTTGATTTCTTAAAATGCCCATATGAGTGTCAGGTAGCTGTTACACTTGTAAACGATGAGCAAATTCATGAAATCAATTTAGAGAATCGAAACATTGACCGGGCGACTGACGTATTGTCATTTCCAATGATGGACTTTGATCAACCAAATGATTTATCTTTGGTTGAAGCGAATCCTCAGGATTACTTTGATCCTGAAAGTGGTGAACTTCTTATGGGAGATATTGTGATTTCTCTTGAGCACGTTAGTGCACAGGCTAAGGAATATAACCATAGTGAAAGAAGAGAAATTGCTTTCTTAACTGCTCATAGTTGTTTACATTTATTTGGTTATGATCATATGACAGATGAAGAGAGACTTGAAATGGAAAAATTGCAGGAAGAGATTCTGCAGAAAGAAGGATTTACAAGAGATGCGTAAGAAGAAATTACTAGTTTGTGTGACTGCTGCTTTGATGCTAATGGGATCTTTTACAGGCTGCGGTAAAAAGAAAGACGCAAGCAAAACCGAAGGTGTTGATTATGCTGTAAATGTAAATGATTCATCAATAATCAGCACAGACACAGATGCAATCCAGTTAACAAAGGATGGTAAGGTACAGTCATACCTTACAGGTGAATGGGTTGATCCAAGTGAAAACGAAAGACGTCCAGTTACTTTCATGGTAAATAATATTAGCGAAGCTATGCCTCAGTCAGGCGTAAGTTCTGCAGATATCATTTATGAAATTCTGGAAGAAGGTGGTATCACACGTCTACAGTGTGTATATTCACATGAAAGCTATAAGGACCTTGATAAAATCGGTCCTCTTCGTTCAGCACGTCATTATTATGACCGTAAAGCATTAGAGTTTGATGCTATTTTTGAGCACTGGGGCCAGTCATATCTTGCACAGTACGATTTCGATACAATTTCTGATCTTGATCAGCTTGATCTGAATGGTAAGGATGGCGCATATGGTTACCGTGATAGCAGCCGTGTTGCTCCACACAATGCTTATACATCAGGTGCAAATATTGATGCTGCCATTGAAAAAGATGGTTTCGATACAACACTGAAAGATGACTTTGATCCTATGTTCAAGTTCAATGTAGAAGACACTGATCTTGAAAATGGTACAACAGCAAATAAGATTACTACAGAGTACAATTCCGGCAGAAAGCCATACTTCGAATATGACGCTAGCACAAAGACATATTTGAGATATCAGTACGGCGGACCACAGATTGATGATACAAACAATGTTCAGCTTTCATTCAAGAACGTAATCGTTCAATTCTGTGATCACAATTCAATTCCAAATGAAAGCCTTCTGATTGATGTAGTATTAAACGGTACAGGTAAGGGTTATTACGCTACAAACGGTAAGATCATTCCTATCACATGGGAAAAGGGTGATGCTATCACTGGTGTAACTCATTACTACACAGAAGATGGTAAGGAACTTCACATGAACCCTGGTAAGACATGGGTATCTGTAATGCAGAGTGATAATGAAGCTGGATGTGTTGTTGAATAAATAACATTCCATTCAATATTTTTCCTTAACTTAAAATTTAATTCAGGTTTGAACAATATGAGTGAAAGAAAAACATTTGACATTGGAATAATTGGCGGCGGTGCTGCAGGTCTTTCTGCAGCAATTGCAGCTTCTTTCCGTGGCAAAAGCGTAGTGATTCTTGACCAAAATAAGAAGCCTGGCAGCAAAATATATGCGACAGGAAATGGCAGATGCAACCTTGCAAATGCCGTTTCCTGTCCTTCTTGTTATTATGGGAATGAACTTCCTCAAAAGGTATTTGAAAATGTTATTCCATATATTGAAGAAATGACTGCTTCCAAGCTTGCTTTCACAAATCAGGAAGAACTTCCTTACATTGAAATTAAAGCATTTTTTGATTATTTAGGTCTGCCAAGTAAATTCTTTGGAAATGGACTTTATCCAGCGAGTGAAGAGGCTTCCTCAGTGGTATGGGCCATGAAGGACGCTGTGGATTCTAAGGGGGTAACCCTCCTTGGAAAATATGTTGTTAAGGATGTAAAACAACAAGGTGATAATTTCCTGATTCAAAGCCATAATGGGGATGAAGTAGAAGTTAAGAATCTATTACTTGCCATGGGTAGTCCTTCCGGAAAAGGTCTTGGCTCCGCAAAGGAAGAAGATCTATACAATATTTTTGAGAACTTAAATCTTTCCTATGAAAAGTTCACACCAGCCCTTTGCCCACTGGCATGTCAGGGTGACTTTTCTGAAATTATGGGTGTTCGTGCCCGGGTGAAAGCAAGTCTGAAAGGCTATGAGGAAGAAGGCCAGTTACAGCTCACTGATTATGGACTGTCAGGAATTTGTATATTCAACCTTTCCCCACTGGCAAGCCCTGGGGATGTGATTGAAATAGATTTTATACCAGACTATACGGAAGAAGAATTACTGGAACGTTTGCAGAATTTAAAGGATAATCTGCCTAATAGAAGACTCCTTGCTTTCATTAATGGTTTTATGAATGATAGGCTGGCTGCCTGGCTCATTAAAACCGTCAATGTGGATTTGTCAAATAAGACAATTTCAAGCTGCCAGGAATCTGACTTAAGAACTCTGCTTCATGCCATTAAGCATTATAAATTTACAGTAAAAAGTCGTTTTGAATATAGTAGGTCTCAGGCTTCTTGTGGAGGAATCCATGCCAAGTCCATTTGTCAGGAGACCATGGAAATAGAAGGACATAAGGGCCTGTACGCGGCTGGTGAAGTTACAGAAGTCATTGGAAAGTGCGGCGGCTACAATTTGTCCTATGCAATATTATCGGGCTATCTTGCAGGAAGTGAGATGGCGAAAGAGGAATTATGATTCAAATTTCACAACTCCAGTTGACGCCAGGCGTCCCAGAGGAGTCATTAAAAAACTTAATCGAAAAAGAATTGAGGGAGAAAGTCTCTGATTATAAGATTCTCAAGCGTTCCATCGACGCAAGACGCCATGAACAGATTCATTACCTTTACAGTATAGGCGTGAGCCTTGCATCAAAATCTGCGGAAGAAAAACTAGTAAAAAAACTCCGCAAGAAGAATGTCACTCTTTATAAGCAGAAAGAATTTGTCTTTCCTGTAACTCCGGCCATTCTTCAAGAAAAACTCCCTGCAAATGAACTTGGCACAGATTCTCCCAAGCGTCCTCTCATTGTAGGTGCAGGCCCTGCCGGATATTTTGCTGCATTCTTTTTAGCAAGAGCAGGTTTTCATCCAATTGTTATTGAAAGAGGACTGGATGTGGAAGCTAGAACTAAGGATGTGGAGGAGTTCTGGGACAAGGGCAAACTGAATCTGGAATCCAATGTATCCTTTGGGGAAGGCGGTGCCGGTACTTTTTCTGATGGCAAACTTTTTACAGGGAATAAGGATAAGGATGGGGTGCTTCATGCTGTTATGAATACTTTCCATGAAATGGGTGCGCCTGTGGAAATTACCTATGATGCGAAACCTCATATTGGTACTGATAAATTAGTTGAAATCATGCGAAACATCCGCCTGGAAATTGAGTCACTGGGCGGGGAAGTTCATTTTGCCCATAAGTTACTTAATATCGAGAAAGATAAAGACCAGGCTAATCGATATATTTGTCAAATTGAAAGTCCTGAGGGTGAAAAGCATATTGAAACAGATGCACTGATTCTTGCCATAGGCCACAGTGCAAGAGACACATTCCACATGCTTTATCAGAATGGTTATCAAATGGAGCCAAAACCATTTGCCATAGGACTTCGTGTCCAGCATCCACAGGAGATGATTAACCGTGCCATGTACGGCGATAATGCCCCGGATTCGCTGCCAGTGGCAGACTACAAGCTTGTATATCATTCCAGCAATGGAAGAAATGTATTCTCATTCTGTATGTGTCCAGGTGGTTATGTGGTAAATGCATCCAGCGATCCAGAATCCATGGTTGTAAATGGAATGTCCTACAGTGGACGTGATTCCATTAATGCGAATTCTGCCATTGTGGTCAGTGTTTCGGAAGAAGATTATGGTAGTGCAGATCCAATGGATGCCATTCGTTTCCAGGAAAAGCTGGAAAAGGAATTTTACAAAGTGGGTAATGGAAAGATTCCTGTACAGACTTATGGAGATTTTAAAGAAAAAAAGGCAAGCCTAAGTCTAGGCGCATTTGAACCAGCCATAAAGGGACAATATGTTTTGGGCGAACTGAGTCAGGCCTTACCAGAATTTGCCTATGAAGCAATTCTGGAAGCTATGCCAGATTTTGCGCGTAAAATTAAGGGCTTTGATCAGGCAGATACCATTCTTGCTGGTGTGGAATCCAGAACTTCTTCACCAGTACGTATCAATCGTAATCCGGAAAGCAAAGAAGCAACCCGATTCCCTGGAGTTTTCCCAGTGGGAGAGGGAGCAGGCTACGCAGGAGGAATCACTTCATCTGCAGCAGATGGAATCCGAACAGCCGAAGCTGTTGCGAAATATTTATTAGAAAATCAATAAAACACTTTATTAATGTGAAGTGACATAGTATATTATTTGTCAATGGGTTGTAAATATTAAAAGGGAACCGGTAAAATCATTATGAGTGAAATTAGAAGTGAATTAAAAAACTGTAAAAGAATTGTGGTAAAGGCAGGTTCTTCCTCTCTGGTACATCCAGAAACAGGAAAACTTGATCTTGTTAAAGTCGAAAGACTAATTCGAATTTTAAGTGATTTCAAAAATCAGGGAAAGGACGTAATCTTAGTATCTTCCGGCGCAATTGCCGTAGGATGTGATGTTTTAGGACTTAGTCGCAGACCTGAGATTTTACCGATGAAACAGGCTTGTGCTGCCATTGGTCAGGGAGAACTTATGATGTTATATCAGAAAATCTTCCAGGAATATAACCACAAAGCAGCTCAGGTACTTCTTACCTTTGATGTAATCACCAATGATGAAAGACGTAAAAATGCTCAGAATACACTGAAACAGCTCCTGGATCTGGATATCATTCCAGTTATCAATGAAAATGATACAGTGGCTACAGAAGAAATTGAATTTGGTGATAACGACACCCTTTCTGCCATTGTTTGTACTCTGGTTGGCGCAGATCTTCTTGTACTTCTTACTGATATTGACGGTTTCTATACCGATGATCCTAGAAAAAATCCAAATGCTAAGAGAATTTCCCTTGTAGAAAATGTAGATGATTCTCTTAAGTCCATGGCCAAGGGTACTGTGACTCGTACAGGAACTGGCGGTATGTATACCAAGATTGCAGCTGCAGAAATCGCCACCCATGCTGGCGCCCATGTAGCTATCCTGGAATCCACAGACCTTACTCTTGTGCAGACTCTCATTGAAGGAGAGGATGTAGGAACCCTATTTGTTGAGCAAAAGAACCGTAAGTTCGACTTATTAGGCTATATTGTGAATAAAGAATATCTTAATCAGGAATAGAAAAATGAATTCGGATGAATTAAAGAAAAGCTTAAGGCGAGAAATCATTGCCAAAAGAAAAGAAATCCCGGATGACTTATATAAACTCTGGTCAAATGAGATTTGCGAGAAAATCATATCTTTAAAGGCATACCAGGAATCAAATCAGCTTCTTGCATATTATGCCATGCGTAAAGAAGTAGATTTATCCAAATTAATTGAACATGCACTCGCTTCAGAAAAAAAGGTATATCTACCTAAGTGTATGCCAGAAAGTAAGTTACTATTTCTTCGTTACACCGGCCCTCAGGATGTGGCGGCTGGTAAATTTCAGATAATGGAACCCGTTACCCAGGAAAAAGCTAACCTTTCTACCAGGGAAGAAAGCACTTTTCTTGTAGAGCCAGGAGTGGCCTTTGATAAAGGGAAAAACCGTCTTGGTTACGGTGGTGGATATTATGACCGCTTTATGGCAAAACATACAGGACTTACATCAGTAGCTGCAGCCTTTGATTTGCAGATTATGGAAGAAGTTCCCGTAGGGCAATATGATGTTCCCTGCAAGTATGTCATTACAGAAAAAGATATGTATTGATGAAAGAACATGTCAATTCATTAAATGATAAGAATATTGATTCATGAATTTATAAAATGTAAAAGTATTAAATGATGAAGGGAGAGCATCATGGATTTATTACAGTTATGTACAGATGCAAAAAGTGCATCCAGACTTGCAGCGAAACTTGGTACAAATGAAAAGAATGAGGCCTTACTTGCCCTGGCAAAGAATCTGGCGGCAGCAAGTTCTGATATTATTGCAGCAAATAAAGTTGATGTGGAAGAAGCAGTGGCAAATGGAATGTCTCAGGCTCTTTTGGATCGTCTCACACTGACAGAAGCTCGTATTGAGGGTATGGCAGAAGGCGTTACTCAGGTTGCATCTCTTCCTGATCCTATTGGAGAGGTGCTTTCCATGTGGACACGTCCAAATGGACTTAAAATTGGCCAGCAGAGAGTTCCTCTGGGTGTCATTGGTATCATTTATGAATCCCGTCCAAACGTAACCGTAGATTCCTTTGCTCTGACATTCAAGTCTGGTAATGCAGTTATTCTCCGAGGAGGAAGCGACTGTATTCATTCTAACCTTGCACTTGTTAAGGTTATTAAAGAAACACTTCGCCAGTGTGGTATTGAGGAAAATATCATTTCCATTTTGGAAGATACAGATCGTAAGTACGTAAATGAACTGATTCGTATGGACGATTACCTGGATGTTATTATTCCACGTGGCGGCGCAGGACTTATTCGTAACGTTTCGCAGAATGCATCTGTTCCAGTTATTCGTACAGGAACTGGTAACTGCCATATCTATGTAGATAAGGATGCAGACCTGACAAAGGCTGTTCCAATTATTTTAAACGCAAAATTGCAGCGTCTAGGCGTTTGTAACGCTGCAGAATCTCTTGTTATTCATAAGGATGTGGCTGAGGAAGCATTAAAGGCCATTATTCCGGCTCTTCAGGCAGAAGGCTGTGAAGTACGCGGCGACGCACTTGTGCAGGAAATATGCGCAAATATCGTACCTGCCACAGAGGAAGATTATGGCACAGAATATCTGGCTAAGATAATTTCTGTTAAGGTTGTAGATTCCATTGATCAGGCAATTGCCCATATCAATAAGTTCTCTACAGGCCATTCCGAATCCATCATTTCCGAGAATTACACTGCCGTTCAGCAGTTCCTGAACGAGATTGATTCCGCTGCAGTATATGCCAATGCCTCTACACGCTTCACAGATGGCTTTGAATTCGGTTTTGGAGCCGAGATTGGTATTTCCACACAGAAGCTCCATGCACGCGGTCCAATGGGCTTAAACGCGCTCACAACCACAAAGTACATCATCTATGGTAACGGACAGGTTCGTCCATAACCTATTTGCAATTTTTTTATTGGCAGGAAATAAGCAATTGCATAGCCCCCCATTCAGAGTCATCATCCATTGGAAATTTGTTTAACAATTTACTAAAGTTTATATCATTTAACTAACATTTTTAAGGGAAAAATAGTATAATAAAGCTAGGTATTTGACAGGCAGGTATGCCTGATCTTTCTAATTGGAGGATACAACTATGGCAAATCAAATTATTACAATTGGACGTCAGTTTGGCTCTAACGGAAGACTTATTGGAGAAAAGGTAGCAGATAAACTTGGAGTTAAATGCTATGACAAACAACTGATTAAGGAATCCGCAAAGGCATCAGGACTTTGGGAAGATCTTTTGGATAATATGGACGAAAAACCAACTAACAGTTTCCTGTATTCTGTTGTTATGGATCCATATGCATACCTTTACTCCTATGAAAATCAGGGATATAGTATGAATTTGAACCAGAGAGCCTTCATGGCAATCTACAATACCATTCAGAAAATCGCAAAAGAAGGGCCTTGCGTCTTCATTGGAAGATGTTCAAACTATGTTCTGCGGGATTTCGATAATGTGATGGATTGCTTCATCTATGCTCCATTAGATAAGAGAATTGAAACAGTCATGGAAAGATTCGGCTTAAGCGAAAAGAAGGCAAGAGAGCAGATTATCAAGGAAGATAAGGCAAGAGCCAGCTACTATAATTACTACTCATCATACAAATGGGGTCAGGCAGAAAGCTATGACTTTTCTATTGACTCCAGCATCCTGGGAATAGACGAGACTGCAGACATCATTATTGATATTGCAAATAGAATGAAAAATAAATAGCAAATATCATTTGTAGCCTGGGAAAATATTCTCAGGCTGCTTTAATATATTGAATTGTTAACATAATATAATTATTGGTTATCAATTAAAGAAAATAGGTGACATAAAGTATATAAATCAGGATAATGCAGGTAAGTGACATGCATAATATATTTATCGGTAAACACTTGATGAATAATAGAAAAATCAACTAGAAGTTTATAGAAATATAAAAAATCGGAGCGTAGTATTTAATTAAATAAATATAAAATTCTTAACGACATTTCTATTTGAAAGGAGCTATTATGGTCAGATTATTAAAGGGACTTGTACCAGAGGATAAAAACCTCAATATCCAAATACCAATTATTAGAATTCCACTCAGAGAGCCCCAGGAAGTAGTTTGGATGACAATTGATGAATGGTTTATGGATATGAAGGCATATAAGGAAATTAAAGACCTTAATATACTGAAAGCAATAAATAAACAGATAGCTGAATGGAAGAGAATTGCAAAGGAAGCAAATAGATTCCAGTATTATCCAGTAAAGAATGCTGGTATTGAATTTTGGATTCCAGAAGGAAAGTATTTTATAAGTCCTGCTATGATAGATAAGGCGCTAGATAATTTTGAATTTGAGCATGTATCTGTAGATATTGAGAACTATTTATATGATATTGGTGCCTTATATGTAAATTACACCGGTATGCTTGATTAAACATCCGGTGTATTTGCATTCCTTTTACTATGTAATTTAAGACTGATCTGACTTATTTTTTAAGTCCTTAACCAAAAAATATTAAACAAAATTAATATATAGTATAAAATATCCTCTAAAGCTATATATTATCTATGTTTTATATAATTTTGTTAAGAACTCCCAAAATTAACAAAATTACAGAAATGAACAAAATTATTGTATACAGTTTTGTTTATTTTTTTATGAATTAAATTTAAAAAGAATTAGATTTAGACAATATGTAATGACCTCCATTTTGTAGCAACGTGGATTTACCTGTATACT
>OMVA01000096.1 GCA_900314445.1 uncultured Lachnospiraceae bacterium
GTATTCTCAAGAAGTGTATCCGTATTTCCAGGGAGAGTATCCGTGTTCTCCATAAGGGTGTCCGTATCCATCAGGAGTACATCTGTACTTTCCCCTTGTCCACCTGTCTCCTCACTTAGCTCTGCCTCAAGACTACGATGTAATTCCAGATATTTACCCTCTTCATGAGCTCGAAAACGGGCCTCTTCTGTGGCATCGTGCATCTTGGCATATTGTTTATTTCTCTCATCCAGTTTTTTTATATAAAGATGATTAATCTTACGAATTCTGCGGCTGCGGAACATTTGGCCTACTGTTAAGCCAAAGAAGATTACACCCACAAGAATTACTATAAATACCATCCACTGTGTATCTGTCATATTTCTTTCCTTATCTAGAACTGATTCTGCATATAGGTACTGATACTTGCAACTTCCTTCTTATTCAGGCAAACCATGACCATCAGGTCATCCCCACGATAATCTTTTGTAAATGTACCATGCATGGATTGCACATAAAAACGAAGGGTATTCATGGAATGCTTGATACGAAAAGCCTGCATTCTCTTTGGTCTCTGTACATTACCGGAGGCTTCTGCACGTAGGATCAGCATACCATCCTTTTCACGGATGGAAAAATCTACGAATCCACCCAGATCAATACACCATGTAATCATATTGTCTGTGAGATTCTGCGTGATGGAACCCACTGCAATTTCCTGACTTCCAGAAAGAGAGATGGAGTCTGTAGCCACATTAAAAGTTACCTGATTCTTTTTTGCATATCTCTTTTCTCGTCTCAAAATCAGATCCAGTACCTGATTCCCGCTGGTACCGCCACTCTTCTGCTTGGTGATATCTACGGATTCAATCTCTCTCAGCATCTGATCCAGAACTCGGTTTTCTTCCAGCACCTCCATATCAATATGGAAGGTGTAGAACATATTCAGCAGGAAGGCCACAAATAGGTCAATGGCCATGAGCATAGATACCGCAATATTTCCTTTCAGCATTCCACTGGCAGATATAGTCTGCCAAAGAACGGTGGCAATATTGCCAATCACTGCATAAATGCAACATAAATATACATAAATTGGATGATTGGGAATACTGAGCTGATCACGAATGATACGCACAAAATAGATGGCAGCCAGAGATACCACATAAGAAACCAGAAGAAAGTGTAAAGCTTCCCCTTTGCTTGGGAAATACTTATATCCCATGGTTGTTACTCTTGTAATATCCCAATTTAGACAGGCATAAACAAAGGCCATACAGGCATTATGAAAGAGATAGCTCATAATAATGATAACAACATTTCTAAAAATAAAACCCTTCTGAGAAATGAACAGAATTGCCACAATACCAATCATTTCCACAAGGCTTCCCACCAAAACATAGCCCAGATTATTAATCTGCATGACGCAAATATAGAGGAAAACTGAAACAGGAATAACGCCCCAGGTAGAATACCTGCGGCGTTGTCCTATAAAGATATTATTTACGATAAGTGTTGATGCATTTGCTGCTGCAGTCAGCAGAAATGGCAAAAACATGCTATCCATATTCAGCCTTTTCTAATAATAATTTTGAGACATGGAAGCCTGCAGGACTCCAATATACCAGTTGATCAACTGATTTCCAAAATAGGACGCCAGAATCAGCCCCACACATAAAGATGGTCCAAATGGGATGTGCTCTTTTCCACCCTTTTTCTTTCGTGCCATCAATGAAATACCCACAACTGCGCCAATAATAGCGCCTGTAAAGAATCCAGCCACATTGGCTTTCCATCCCAAAAAGAAGCCAGCTGCAACCAGAAGTTTTATATCTCCGCCGCCAAAGGCGCCGGATTTAATCAAATCAATTAAAAGCATTGGAAGGGCAATGCAAACCGCTCCAATCAGTCGTGAAATCAATTGCTCTTTGATACTTATACCAAGAGAAGGCATGGTAAAGATTCCTGGAATTCCAAGAATCAGAATGGCCAGATTCAGTGACGGTGGAATTTCCATGGTATCAAAGTCAATAAGAGCAATCATCAGCAGGAAGAGGAAGAATAAAGAGTAGAGTCCGGCCTGAACTGTAATACCAAAATACCAGAAATTAATTCCAGTAAGAATGGCTCCAAGAATTGCAAGAACAATACATCTTGCAGGATATTCCTGGTAAGTCTCGCGGAATCCAATCTTCACTTTTTCTGCTTCAATTACCTTTTGCTCTTTTTCTTTCTTCTTTTCTTCCTTGGTCATGGTTCCGTCCACATCAGACTCATAGTCCTCTCTGGAACGAATCCCTGCTACATAGCGGCGAATAGCCACATTAGAAAAGAGATAAATGCCAAAGGCTAAAAGAGCAAAAAGAATATTCAGTAGTACAAATACATTTAACATAGGATTTCCTTACCCCAAATAGCTTTTCCGCTACCAAATACAATCAGAAGGTCTAGTCTGGATACTGTCTTTAGAAGGCATCGTCCATGTGAACGTCGCCATCCTGTCCCTCTTCATCCGTTGGCTCAATTGAGAGGAATAATTCATCAAGCTGCTTTGGATCTACAACGTTTGGTGCCTGGCACATAAGGTCAGATGCATCCTTAACCTTAGGGAAAGCCATTACGTCACGAATAGTATCAGCCTTTGTCATCAGCATAAGGAGACGATCAAGACCGTATGCAAGACCAGCATGAGGAGGTACACCATACTTAAATGCTGTCAGCAGGAAGCCGAACTTATCTTCTGCTTCTTCCTTAGACATACCAATTGTCTTAAACATAAGTTCCTGAATATCATCCTGGTGGATACGAACAGAACCACCACCAATTTCAACACCGTTCAGTACGATATCGTAAGCCTTTGCACGTACAGCACCTGGATCAGACTCAATCTTATCAAGGTCTTCATCCATAGGCATTGTGAATGGATGGTGCATCGCAACGTATCTGTTTTCTTCCTCGCTCCATTCAAGAAGTGGGAATTCTGTAATCCATACGAATCTGTAATCATCACGGAAGGAGAAATCAAAGTCACCCTTTGCTTCATCATAGATACCATATGTATCAGCAACATGACATCTTAAAGCACCCAGTGTTGTAACTGTAAGATTCCACTTTTCGCTGGCAACAATGAGGATTAAGTCTCCTGCTTCTGCAGCAGTTGCTGTCTTAATTGCTTCGATTTCTTCTGACTTCATGAACTTAGCGAATGAACACTTCTCTTCACCGTCCTTAGGAATTGAAATATAAGCAAGTCCCTTAAGGCCATAACCCTTAACGAAATCTGTCAGAGCATCAATCTTCTTTCTTGCAAGACCGCCAAGTCCCTTTACGTTAATGGCACGAACTGCACCGCCAGCTTCTACTGCGCCCTTAAATACTGCAAAATCACAAGCCTTAGCGATTTCATCCAAGTCAACCATTTCCATACCATAACGAAGGTCAGGCTTATCAGAACCAAAACGGTTCATAGCATCCTGCCATGTCATACGCTGAATTGGAAGCTGAACATCTACATCAATAGCCTTCTTGAACATATCCTTCAGAAGACGCTCATTTACATCAATAACATCGTCGATATCAACGAATGAAAGTTCCATATCTACCTGTGTGAATTCAGGCTGACGATCTGCACGAAGGTCTTCATCACGGAAGCACTTTGCGATCTGGAAGTATCTGTCATAACCAGAAACCATAAGCAGCTGCTTGAAGAGCTGTGGTGACTGTGGAAGTGCGTAGAAATTACCTGGGTGAATACGTGATGGTACAAGGTAGTCACGAGCACCTTCAGGTGTTGACTTACAAAGCATAGGTGTTTCAATTTCCAAGAAGCCTTCATTTGCCATGAACGCACGAATAGAAGTTGTAACCTTACTTCTCAGCATGATATTCTTCTGAATTTCTGGACGTCTCAGATCCAGGAAACGATACTTCAGACGGATGTCTTCCTTCGTCTTAATACCATCTTCAACAGGGAATGGAGGTACCTCAGATTCTGACAGAATACGAAGTGCCTTTGCCACAACTTCGATCTTACCTGTTGCCAGGTTAGGATTTTCAGCACCAGCACGGTTCTGAACAGTACCAGTTACAGCGATTACGAATTCTGAACGAAGACGTCCAGCCTTCTCAAACCCCTCGCTACCAATTGTATCTTCCTCAAAGATAATCTGAAGGATTCCTGAGCGATCACGTAAATCTGTGAATACGATACCACCCTTATTTCTACTCTTTGAAACCCAGCCCATAACAGTTACTTCACTGCCAATTGCTGCATTTACTGTCTCTGCACAACGATGTGTTCTGTGGAGACCCTTCATTGATTCTGCCATTGTTTTGTCCTCGATTTCTTTGCTAAAATTTTCTATTTGGCGCAGGGTTTTGTCCTGCGATCATTAACTAATCTTACAACTCATCTGCAAGTCATTTGCAAACCATTTACAAGTCATTTGCAAAAGCTGCTGGCAAATGAACTGTTCTTTTATTTCTTCTGATTCAGGAGAAGCATCTCTCTGTCTCTTGTATCCACTGCATTTCTGAGACGTTCCTTCATCTCATCGATTCTCTCAATGTAGACGTCCATATTTTTAACATTTTCTACACGAGTGCATTTTACGGTCTCATCCTTTTCCTGATCATAGGTCACAAGGCGGGAAATGGCACCAGCGCCGGCGGCAAAGGTATCAATTCTCTCCTCCATAATGAGCACATTATATTGGCAATCTAAGCCCGGGCGTACATAGCCTGTATTCTCCAGATTGCCAGCTATATTTCTCTGACGGTAAAGATAATATGGTTCCAGGCCCCATTTGCGAGCCCGCATATCCGCCATGCGAACCATGCCTGCCACGTCGTGCTTCAAATCATCCTTGTAATCATCCAGCTGCATGTTCAGGTTGGCTGTTCGTTTGATTGCCAGAGAATGTACGGTGAGACTGTCTGGTCCCAGCTTTTCCAACGCATTCAGGGTATAACGCATGCTGTCCAGATTTTCTCCAGGAAGACCAGCAATAATGTCCATGTTGATGTCATCAAAGCCTGCTTTACGTGCCTCCAGAAAAGCTCTCTGAATATCTGCAGGAGTATGTGAACGACCGATAATACGAAGTGTTTCCTCATTCATGGTCTGTGGATTGATGCTGATTCGCGTCACGCCATGAGTCTTCATACGCCTTAGTTTTTCCTTGGTAATTGAATCCGGTCTACCCGCTTCAACAGTGTACTCTGTGACTGTTTCCATGTCAAAAGTTTCCTCTATGGAGGAAAGCAAAGTCTCCAGCTGTTCAGCAGAAAGAGCCGTTGGGGTTCCTCCACCAATATAAATGGACTTTAATGTCCTACCCATATTCAGCAGGGAAATGTACTGTAATTCTTCTTTTAATGCCCCAAGATAAGCTGAGATTTTGGTCTGTACGTCCATAACGGAATAGGCCGCAAAGGAGCAGTAAAGACATCTGGTAGGGCAAAATGGAATGTGCACATATAAGCAGTAGTCTCTTACAGGATTTACCCCAGATAAAATTGGCTTCTCATGGAGAGCAACTTCCGCTGCAAGAGCAGCCTTTTCTCTGGATGTCTGATAGGTTCTTTCATAGTAGTCCACCACTTCATCCCTGGACAGTCCTGCGTGGAAAGCCTCTGCAGCAATCTTGGTAGGACGCATGCCAGTAAGACTTCCCCAGGGAAGATCTCTTCCTGCATACTCGGAAAGGAGTTTATAGGAAAGAAGTTTCAACTTATTGCGAAAGCGCTTACGGTTCTCGAAATCGCCTGTGCAGTAACCCGAAAACATGATTCTTCCCTTTTCTTCCACCATGAGTCTGGTTCTCTTCTCAGCAAAAAGCGCCGTGAGACAGAAATCCATCTCACGAAACATTTTCGTTGAAAGGGTGCCCGCCTCCTCCGGCGTGGCCGTGGCAATGTGCGTTGCAGGGAAAAAGGCCTGCAGCATAGCCCGAAGATCCGCCTCATATAAAGAATTGTTTTGAATCAGTAAAATCATTCTTTTCTTCTCTCAAATTTTACCCAAAATATGGATTGGTCTTTTTCTCTCTTCCAATGGAAGTAGGCATATCATGTCCTGAGAAAACCTGGGTCTCATCAGGCAAAGCAAATAGCTTTTCTTCAATGGCATCCAGTAACTGCTGGCCATTTCCTGTAGGGAAATCACTTCGACCCACAGAACCTGCAAAAAGAGTATCTCCATCAAAGAGAGCCTTCATCTCTGGCAGGTAATAACACATACCACCAATGGTGTGACCAGGCACTTCGATACAATGAATTTCTGTGCCCAGAAGATGTAACACCTCACCATGGGACACTGTCTTATCCACATTGCCCTGCTGGCTTGATTCCTCACTGGCAAATGGGAATATCACTGGCTGGTTAATCAGCCATGGCGAAAGGTTCAGCTGTGGTTCTGCCATAAATGGCAAATCATGCTCACCAATCACAGTGAGCACACCAGGAAAAAGTTTTCTCACCTGATCCAGGCCACCGATATGATCAAAATGGCCATGGGTAAAAAGAACTGCTTCCAGCTCCACTCCTGCTTCCTCTATATTCTTCTTCAATTTTTCTCCATCTGTACTTCCCGGATACCCCGCAGCATCAATAATGACCGCTTTCTTTTCCGCCTCATTCATTAAGGTGTAGCAGTTGGTCTGAATAGGTCCCAGATGGTTTGTCAGTAACTTAATTTCTGGCATTTCAATTCTCGTTTTCTTGTTTTCTTAAACAATCTGGCAAATGAAATGTGCATCAGCGCATCTCATTTGCCGGAATGAATCAATCTATATGTAGAGTAGCAAATTGTATTTATTGCTCTATCACTAGCCCTGCGTTCTCTCGATATCAATAACGCCCTCAATCTGGCGCAGCTTCTCCGTAAGGGAACGAAGTTCTTCCTTACTATGAACCTTGAACTGCAGGTCGATGGTGGACATGCCATTCTTACTTACCTTAGAACCAATGCCAAGGAAGCTGATGTTAGCCTCTTTGAAGACAGAAGAAACATCATACATAAGTCCTGGGCGATCTGGTCCGTAGATATTGATGGAGGTGATAAATGCATTGGCAGCATCACCTTCCTGGCTTACCCATTCAGCCTCAATGAGTCTTCCACGATCTGCTTCATCCATGGCAAGGACATTATCACAGTCTGTCCGGTGAACGGTAATACCACGACCGCGGGTAATGAATCCGCAGATTTCATCACCTGGTACTGGGTTACAGCAACGGGCAAAACGAACTGCCACATCATGAAGACCATGCACCTTGATACCACCGGATGGGATATCGCTGGCAGTCAGTTCTTTTCTCTTATCTCCCAGCTCAGCCAGAACTTCTTCGTTGGAAATTCCAATACCCTGAGCCAGCTTTTCCTGCTTATCCAATTCCAGCAGGCGGTTAACAACCTGGCCTTCTTTCAGGCCACCATGACCAATGGCTGCCACAACGGCATCCCAGTCTCTAAAGTTGTATTTCTTTAATACCTTTTCCACCAGGCTTAGTCGAATCAAAGAGTTCAGGTCAATCTGCTTAGCCTTACAGTAGGCATCCAGAGCAGCTTTACCCTTTTCTACATTCTCGCCCTTAAGCTGATGCTTGAACCACTGATTAATCTTGGTCTTCGCCTGGGTCGACTTAACCACATTCAGCCAGTCCATGGAAGGACCCTTGGAATTCTGAGATGTGATAATGGCTACACGGTCCCCGGTATGAAGCTTTGTTTCAATAGGAACCTGACGGCCATTTACCCGGGCACCAACCATCTTGTTACCAACGGCTGTATGAACCATGTAGGCAAAGTCAATGGTTGTGGATCCAGATGGCAGTTCCTTAACATCACCCTCTGGTGTGAAACAATAAACCTGATCCTGGAACATATCCAGGTCAGTCTTTACGGCTGTCATGAATTCGTGGTTATCTTTGGTATCATTCTGCCATTCCAGAATTTTACGAAGCCAGTTTAACTTTTCTTCTTCCTTGGTAACCTGCTTAGAACCGCTCTCCTTATACTTCCAGTGAGCAGCGATACCATATTCAGCTGTACGATGCATGTCATAAGTACGAATCTGAATTTCAAAAGGTCTTCCATCATGACCAATCAGGGTTGTATGCAGGGACTGATACATGTTGGCCTTAGGCATGGCAATGTAGTCCTTGAAACGTCCTGGAATTGGCTTATATTTCTCGTGAATAATACCAAGAGCTGCGTAACAGTCCTTGATGGAATCTACGATAATTCGAAGAGCATAGATATCATAAATCTGATCCAGTGTCTTGCCCTGGGTCTTCATCTTTTTATAAATTGAGAAAATGTGCTTTACACGGCCTTTAATCTCAGCCTTGATGTCAGCTTCCTCAATATATTCGCTGACTTCAGCCACCATCTGATCAATGAAGGAGCCTTTCTCAGAAAGGTTTTCATGAATCTTGGCACGAAGTTCCTTATAGATTTCAGGATAGAGGTACTGCATACAAAGGTCATCCATTTCTACCTGAATCTTGGAAATACCAAGACGGTGCGCAATTGGCGCATAGATATCCATGGTCTCCTTTGCCTTTTCATACTGCTTGGCAGCAGTCTGATATTGCAAAGTTCTTAAATTATGCAGACGGTCAGCCAGCTTGATAATGATTACTCGGATATCCTTTGCCATGGCAATGAACATCTTACGTAAATTTTCAGCCTGAATCTCAATCTTATCCTGGGAAAGAGAGAGCTGGGTCAGCTTTGTTACACCATCTACCAGAAGAGCAACTTCTGGTGAGAACTCTCTGGCAACATCATCCTTAGACAGCTCTGTATCCTCAATAACATCATGAAGAAGTCCTGCCTCAATAGTTTCCTTATCCATTTCCAGTTCTGCAAGAATAATAGCTACGCAGAGTGGATGAATAATATAAGGCTCACCGGATTTTCTCTTCTGATTCTTGTGCGCGTCATCTGCAACGTGGTATGCCTTTTCGATCAGAGAAAAATCATCTGACGGATGATACTTCTTAATCTTAGCAACCAGCTCTTTATAGAGTTCATCTGGTGGAGTGAAATCATCCGGTGTTGCAAGATCACCGCTATGTGCTCTGTCGTCTATAACTTCTTTAATTGGTTCATCTGGCATAAGTCTCACTCCTCTCTCTTGTAAAAGGGCCTTTAGGCCCGCCTAACACTCACTTCTAACACTCTTAAGGTAAATTTATTATTCGCCTTCGTACTGAACTACAGATGCAATGTCGTACTTGGCAAGTCTTTCTCTTCCCTTAAGGTCAACTAATTCAATCAGGAAGATCATCTTTACAACTTCACCGCCCAGCTGCTCAACAAGCTTTGCAGCTGCTTCTGCAGAACCACCTGTTGCAATCAGGTCATCGATAATAACAATCTTATCCCCTGGCTTAATGGCATCCTTGTGGATTTCAATGGTAGCCTTGCCATACTCTAAATCGTAAGACTGCTCTACTGTTTCGCGAGGAAGCTTACCCTTCTTACGAACAGGAATAAATGCTGTATCCGCCTTGTATGCAAGTGGTGCTCCAAAGATAAATCCTCTTGACTCAACACCAGCAATAGCATCAAATTCAACGCCATCCAGAAGCTTATAAAGCTCGTCGATAGAAAGCTTCAGTCCTTCTGGACTGTCTAATACGCTGGTTACATCACGGAACTGGATACCAGGCTGTGGGAAGTCTGGAATTGTAATAATATAATCCTTAACTGTTTTCATTGTCATTTCCTCGCTTTGTTCTCATTTCTTTTCTTTGTTCTTGCATAGTCAGCACATCATTTTACAATATGCAAATGGACTGTCCTCTTCTTCAATACCGGGTCCTGCTACTGACTGAGTCGCATATCCACAATCTTAAACTGCGGATTTCTTTCTCCTCTAAACTCATTAATATCAGCTGTATAGACCACATCAATTTCTAGTCCTGAATTTGGGACAGAGTTCTTTAATAGTCTATCACAAGTTTCCTCGCCACACCACTGTTTTAGGCGCTCTAAGGTGCCTTCTGCATCAAAGGTTGTAAGGGTAGATCCCCTTCCTTTTTTGTCTCTTACCGTCAGGCGAAGCATGGTTTTCTTTTCGTTTGTATAGATTTTCGTAACTGTCAGATTTTTCTGGCCAAATGTTGGACGTGGACACTTGTTTCCGAAGGGCTCCAGTTCTTCCAACTCGTCAATGAGAAAGGTGGTGAAATCTCCCATGGCAAAACCAGCATCAATCTTTAATTTGGAAGTCAGAATTTCCTCTGTCATCTGCTCATTATCATTCAGACGCTTCCTTAATTCATCAACTTGATCTTTCTTAATACTGAGACCACAGGCCAGAGGATGTCCGCCACACTTTGGCATAATCTGATCTTCATTCACCTTCTTTAATTCTTCGAAGATGTTATAGCCTTCAATGGAACGACCAGAACCCTTGTAGATTGTGTTATCCCCCTCGGACTCTGTGAGAATAATGGTAGGACGATAAAAGGCTTCTTTAATCTTACCTGCCACAATACCCGCCAGACTCTCGTGAAGACCAGGTGCAAGCTCCACAATTACATTTCCCAGATTTTGGCGAGCACTCAGTTCCTGGATAAAATCATTCTGATACTTCTGGGTCATGGCCTTACGCTCATCATTTTCCGCCTTCAGTTCCGCCGCTACCGCCTTAGCCTTTCCCATATCCCTTTCGTTTAAAAGATCCACAATGTACTTAGCACTATGGAGTCTTCCCTGGGTATTCATACAAGGTCCAATCACAAAGCCATAATCATAGGAGTAGAGTTTTTCCTTTTCCAAAAGCCCTGTGGCTTCCAGGAGAGCATGGAGACCAATATTATCGGTGCGCTGAATTTCTGCCAGACTGTATTTAAGAATAATTCGATTCTCATCCTCAATTGGCATTACATCGCAGTTGGTGGCAAGTCCTGCCAACACCATATAAATATTGTGCTTGGAAAGTTCCTTTCCCTCTGCTGCATAAAGGGCAAGAATGAATTTCCAGGCAACCACTGCTCCACAAATAGTTTTGTAAGGGTAATTATCTCCTGGCTGATGAGGATCAATAATCACATCCGCATTGGGAAGTGTCTCTGGAATGGAATGATGGTCGGTTACAATCACCGTCATTCCATATTCTTTTGCCTTGGCAATTTCATTTACCGCCGCAATTCCATTATCACAGGTGATAATGGTTTCAATTCCATCCGCATGTGCCTGCTCTACTAATCTCTGCGAAAGACCATAACCATCCATGATTCGGTCAGGAATATCATAGGAAACCCCAGCGCCCAGTTTTTTCAAACCATCCAGCAGTATAAAGGTGGAAGTCATTCCATCCACATCATAGTCACCAATGACGCGAATCTTTTTTTCGGCGTGCAGGCTCTCCTGCATAAGACTCACCGCCTCTGCCATACCAGACATAAGAAGAGGATCATAGAGATCATCCAGGTTTGCATGCAAATATTTGTCTATTTCTTCTTCGGTTCTGCAACCTCTGTTCTGCAGAATCTGCGCTTTCAGCGGAGTCACATTGGCTCTGCGAGGCAGATCCGGATCAAAGAGGGAATGCATAATCATCCAAAGTTGCTTTATCATTAAAATCTATTCCTTTCCCTTCGCATTATTTTTCTTTATTTTAGCGAATTGTCCAGCCTTATCCTATTAACCTGCAGTTTACCAAATCACAGGAATGAAATCTTGTAATTTTCGCGCAGTCCATTTGCAAATGGACTTTGCAAGAATAACAGAGGCATCACGCCAGGTTTCCCTGAGGTGATGCCCCATTCTTTTTTGATTGGACTTTACTTAAGCCTTAGCCTTTGCCTTCTTGGCAACGCCCTTACCAGACTTATTACCAATATGCTTTCTCATCTGTAACCAGAGTGGTCCAGTGACGCAGATTGATGAATATGTACCGGCAATTACACCAACCATCAGTGCAAATGTGAATTCCTTAAGTGATGGAACACCAAGAATGTAAAGCATAAGTACTGTTACGAATGTAGTCAGGTTTGTGTAAATGTTACGTGTAAATGTCTGTGAAATTGATGCATCTACGATTGCGTCGTAGCCATCCTTAGCAGGATTCATAACCTGCAGGTTTTCACGAACACGGTCGAAGATAACGATTGTTGAGTTGATGGAGTAACCAACGATTGTAAGCATACAAGCGATGAATGTACCTCCAACTGAAAGGTATCCTGCTGAGTAAGCAAAGAATACGAACATTACGTCATGCAGAAGTGCAAGTACGGCAGCAACACCGAAACGTACATCTGAGAAACGGAATGCTACATAAATCAGCATGAGGATTGATGCGATAACAACAGCAAGTACTGCATCACGCTGTGTTTCGTGGCTGATTGTAGATGAAATATTCTGAGAATTGATATCAGCGTCTGTTACGCCAAACTTTGATTCCAGAGCAGAAGCAAGTGATGTACGCTTTTCTCCATCGATGGAAGGAGTCTTGAATACTACCTGATTTGTTCCGTCAATTGTCTGAAGCTGAACTTCACTAACGCCTGTTGCATCCTTAATAACTGGAACAATTTCTCTTTCTGCTTCTTCCAGTGTATATGCCTTATCAAATGTAACTGTTGTAGATGTACCACCTGAGAACTCCAGTGAGAAGTTCAGTCTGTTTCCTCTAGCCTTAATGTTAGGGTTAATGAAGAGGAACGCAAGACCAGCAACAATTACAAGGATTGAGAATACAGAAACGAACTTGAAGTACTTTGAATACTTCCATGTCTTCTTGTATTCAACTGAGCCATAAAGCTTCTTGTTTGTTACGCCTAAAGTTACAAATGTATTTAATAAGAACTTTGTAATGAAGAGAGCTGAAACCATTGACAACACGATACCAAGGATCAGCGTTCTAGCAAATCCCTTTACAGTACCTGTACCCATCAGAATCAGAACGATACCAGCAATGATTGTTGTAACGTTACCATCAATGATGGCTGAAAGAGCCTTAGAGAAACCTGTCTTTACAGCAGTTCTAACTGTTTCACCCCTACCAATTTCTTCCTTAATACGAGTGAAGATAATTACATTTGCATCCACCGCCATACCAATGGACAGGATAATACCTGCGATACCTGGCAGTGTCAGTGTGATATGAAGTGTGTTCAGGAAGAACAGCTCCATAATTGTGTATGTGCAAAGTGCAATCGCTGCCAGGAAACCTGGGAAGCGGAAGAAGATAATCAGGATTAAGAAGATGATGCAAAGGCCGATAGCACCTGCAATCATAGATGTACGAAGTGCATCTGTACCCAGCTGAGCACCTACTACCTGAGATGAAAGTTCATTCAGTGTAAGAGGAAGTGCACCAATCTTAATGGTATCTGCAAGAGACTGTGCCTCTTCCAGATCCTTCTGTCCATCAATCTGGGCAGAACCACCGTTGATCTGCTGCAATACGTTTGGAGCAGAAACAACCTTTCCATCGTAGATGATGTAAACTGGCTTACCAACGTTTGCGCCTGTAACTTCGCTGAACTTTGTAGCACCTTCATCCGTAAACTTCAGAGATACGATGTACTCGTATGCACCTGTTGTTTGATTCTGTGTACGACCAGCTTCTGCATTTTCTACATCAGCACCTGTAAGTGCAGCTGTGTAGTCTTTTTCGCCAGCAGCAAACTTTTTATAGTTATCGCCATCCATAAACATCAGTTCACCTGGGCGACCTAATTCATCCAGAACCTTATTTGGATCATACTTACTTGTATCCAGAGGAATTTCAACAGTAATTCTGTTTGTTCCCTGCTTATAAACTGTTCCATCAGGACTGTAGTTATCAACTCTTCGCTGCAGTTTATCGATGGTCGCATCGATTGCAGCATCTGTTGCATCCTTTTCCTGAATTTCGTAAGTTACGCTGACACCACCCTGCAGATCAAGTCCCAGTGCGATGTTTGCTGCCTTACCAGCATTTTCCTTGCCCAGACCGAACAGTACAGTGTAAACACCACCTGCTACCAGCAGAGCAAATACAAGCAGCCAAATTATGGCCTTAGTCTTCGCCTTCTTCATAGTTCTCTCCCTAGTAATTAAATTAGTAAATCGCCTTAACGGGAAGGCATCCCATTAAAACTTGTACATTATAGCATACCATTTGCCCTTTTGCTACGATATTTATTAGCACTTTTACCAATAGAATTTAGAATTTGTCGTGCAAAATAACAAGGAGGTGTCCAAGACACCTTCCGTCATTGCGTATATCCTTAAAAATCATGTCCACCGCCGGAGAAGCCTCCTCCTCCTGACGAACCTCCTGAGGAACCTCCTGAGGAGCCGTCGTATCCAGAAACAATTGGAGAATGAATCTTCTCTTCTCCCGTCTTTATTGTCCTGGGATTTCCTAAATCAACTGCGTATTGAATCGCATTCAGTATTTCTTTCTTACTAGCAGCTCTTGGTCTTGAAAGCTACTGTTTCATCCGTTGAATAAATTTCACCTCCACACTGTGGACAATGAAATACCGTAACCTGCATACTGTCTTTTCGGCGACCTTTTACATGACCTATTTCTTCCGTCTCTTCTTCCGCACTGCCCTCGGCGGACATTCCATTTGCAAGGCGACTTTCAATCTCCTCCGGTGCAAATGAGCTTGCGCAGGATTCACAAAGCATAGCCTGGGATTTAATATCAAATTTTAAAGCACCACCACAGTTGGGACATGCTAACATAATGATGTACCTCCAAATTTTAATATGAACAATTATACTCCAATTTAACTAAGACCAGTTCACTTTTCCTGTGAACTGGTCTTAGTTTCATTACTTAATTTGAAATTTCTTACTGCTGATACTGTCCCATTTTATCAGCAAGATTCATCTGAATGTTTGCTGTTGTCTGAGCTGCTTCAACACCACCCTGGCCTGTTGTAGGTCTAAGGCATGGATCAGCAGCTGGTGCTGGAGCTGGCTTTGGCGTCTTATCAACTGGTGTTGCGTCACCAATTCCCAGAGATTCACCAATTAAACCAAGAGAAGATACTGCATTTGCAATGTCAGAAGGCATGTAAATTTTTGTAGCTCTACCATCTGCAACGTCCTTAAGGGCATCAATTCCACGAAGTCTAAGAACTGACTCAGATGCACCAACTTTATTCAGCTTTGCAAGACCTTCAGCTTCTGATGTATATACAAGCTCGATAGACTTAGCCTTACCTTCAGCAAGAGCGATTTCAGCATCTCTCTCAGCTTCTGCAGCAAGAATCTTAGCTCTCTTATCACCTTCCGCACGTGCTACAACAGATTCCTGATGAGCCTTAGCTTCCAGTACAGTCTGACGACGCTCACGTTCTGCACGCATCTGTTTTGTCATGACTTCCTCAATTTCACGAGGTGGCTGAATGTTCTTAACTTCTGTTCTTACAAGACGAATTCCCCATGGGTCAGTTGCCTGATCCAGAGCTGTAAGCATCTGACCATTGATTTCTTCACGAGATGTAAGA
Organism: uncultured Lachnospiraceae bacterium; assembly: GCA_900314445.1. GTDB lineage: Bacteria > Bacillota > Clostridia > Lachnospirales > Lachnospiraceae > Eubacterium_Q. The sequence goes on from OMVA01000096.1 coordinate 15,445, forward strand.
GTCTGGTCAAGTTCCATTTCACCAATGATGGCACGAAGTGTTGTTGCTGTCAGGTTCTGAAGACCGCTGATTGGATTTTCAATACCATATGTGAAAAGACGTGGATCAAAAACCTTCATGAATACTACAGAATCAATCTGCATTACAACGTTATCTTTTGTGATAACTGGCTGAGGAGGAAAATCCAGAACCTGTTCCTTTAATGAAACTACACGAACGACACGGTCAATGAAAGGTGCCTTTACATGAAGGCCTGCCTCCCAGGTTGTCTGGTACTTACCAAGACGTTCAATGATAAATGTGCTTGCCTGTGGAACAATTCGAATATTCGTCACAATCAAAGCAATCAAAATAACTACTAAAACCCCTAATGCAATCATACTTAATCTCCTTTACCCTTTACTATCGGTTACAAAAAAGTTGTCCGTTGCAAGAGCGGACAACTTTTCCTCTTCCTCAATTATTATACACAACATTTTGGAAAATATCATGCGTTTTGTATGTAAACCTGTGATATTTTTTGAATTTATATCAACTTGATTTACTCACTCTTTTTCTTTCCTTTTACAAGGAAGAATACAAGAGCTCCAAGCACTAATGCAGCTGCAACAATGATAATCAGTAATACAAAGTTGAACTGTGCACCATATGCGAAGTTCATTTCGATTGAGCTCTCATTGCCAGCTTCATCCTCAGCGGTTGCTGTGAGCTTGTAATCACCCTTCTTGTTTACCACGATTTCAGCTTTGTTGTCCTTAATTTCAATCAACTGACCATTCAGCTGAACATTTGTAAGCTTATCAGAGTCTAACTGAACTGTAACTGTGATTGTTGTAGGATCTTCAATTCTGTCTCCATCCTTAATTCCTGTTACAAGAATGGTAGGAGCCTTTGTATCAAGCAGGAATGTTACTTCCTTTTCACTTGAATTGCCAAGTTCATCGGTAGCAACTACCTTTAATACGTGTGAACCATCATCCAGTGCAGATGAACCATCCCACTCAATACCATCCAGGTAAACAGTGATGTCACAAGTTGTAAGATCCTTATAAAGATCTGCGTTGTTCATATCGAACTCGAACTTGTTAACTGTAGTTCCATCGTACTTAGACAGATCACCAATTTCAGGAGCTGTCTTATCAATTGTGAAATGAACGGACTTCTCAGACTTATTACCTGCTGCATCAACAGCTGTTACTGTAATGTCGTAGATACCGTCTTCCTTAAACTGCTGCAGGAAGTTAGATTCACGCTGAGACTTAAAGTTATAGTCATCAAACTTCACATCTGTCTTCTTGCCATCAATATCTGTTCTGGTACCAGAAAGAGTTACCTTATTAGATGTGTAGAAGCCTTCAATCAGATTTACGCCAAAATCTACTGGATCCTTTGTCTTAGCATAGTTCTCAACAGAAAGTGTAATGAGCGGTGCATTCTTATCCATGATGAATGTGTAGTTTGCATTTGCAGTATTTCCAGCCATATCTTCCGCTGTAAACTCGAATCTGTATTCACCATCTTCTGTAAATGTTTCAGACATTGTTGAATTTAATCCACTTGCCTTGAAATCTACTGTTCGAAGCAGGCTCTCACTCTGTCCATCAATCTTCTTGTAAACCTTAACTGTTGCATTCTTAATATCCCAGTAGAACGCTTCTTCCATTCCAAAACTTACAGTTACATCATGGTTTGCTGTTCCATTTACACCTGTAATCTTCAGGGCTGGAGCTGTCTTATCCACACGGAAGTTGATAGGTCCAAATGTTGAAGAGTTACCAGCTAAATCCACAGCTGTGTAAGTAACTACATAATCAGCTTCTGTGGTGAATGTCTCACTACCTGCGCCAATCTTATTTGTAGTTGTTGTGCTTGTCTTATCTGGCTTTGTCATTACAACAGTTCTTGTAATATCTGTTGTATCGTTGCCAAGGTTATCTGTTACAGCTGTTGTGATTGTGCCATCAGCCTGCAGATATCTAGCCGCATTATTAGATGCAATGCTTGAGCCATTCAGCACTGCTGACATAGATGGTGCTGTAAAGTCCATATAAAACTCTAATGTCTTACTTGAAGTGTTTCCAGAATTATCTGTACTTGTAAGTACAACCTTGTGTGCTCCTTCAAAACTTGCCTGTTTAATGATTGTGTAAGATGAGCTTACACCTGCATTTCCACTTGCAACTACAACACCGTTATCCGTCAATGTATAAGACTTCATATCAGAATCAGCAGCACTGTAACTCATGGCTACCGCATCATTGTAGTATCTTGAATCCTTTGAAGAAGGAGTTGTTATAAAATCCAGAGTAAGTTCAGGATTTTTATTATCAACAATGAATGTAATTGTCTTTGTCTTTTCATCATTGACTCTTCCTGATTTATCAGTTGCCACATATGTAATTTCGTACTTACCATCATTTGCAGCCTCAAATACTGCTGGGTTATTAATTACTCCACCCGTTACGGAAGCTACATTCGGATCAAATGATGTAAAGTTATATGTTGCAGTATAGCTATACTTATTCGCTTCATCCTCTACACTATAGACTTTTGTTGTTCCACCATCTTTGTTATCTGAATTCTTAAAGCTTGTATTTTCCGAAGATGTATATACTGAATCTCGAATTATAGCAGTAACAACTGGATTTTTTGAGTCAAGTACAAATTCAAAGCTCTTTGTACCAGGATTGTTTGTCTTATCCACACAAGAAACTGTGATGGAATGGGATTCCGTTTCTTTTGCTTCATCAGGAAGTGCAATTGTCACCTTATTGGTGTACTTATTTCCGTTCTGTACCCACTCGCTATCTGGTGAAATTACTCTATCTCCATCCTTTACAACAAATGTATCTGTATTGATATCATCATCTGTAATTCCAAGGTCAAGAATTACTGTTTCCTGATAATAACCTTCAACAAGTTTGAAATCAATTTCTGGAATAATCTCAACAACTGGAGCAGTGTTATCCACTACAAATGTGAAGCTCTTTGTATTTGTACGTCCCGCCTTATCCTGTGCACTTACATCAAATGTGTAAACACCATTGTTTTCTTCACCGGCAGGGATGGAATATGAAATATTCTTATTATCTGCTGCAGGACCAACTGCTGTTTTTGAAACAACATTTCCGTTAAAGTCCTTACGTGTTACTGTTCCGGAAATGCCATAGGCATTCGCATCATCATTGCTTGCAGAAAGGCTTACAGCACCTGCTACTCGCTTGTCAGTATCTTCATATACTTCATCATTTAACTTTGTAGTAATATCAGGAGCTCTAGAATCCAGAACAAAGGATACGGATGCCTGTGTACCTGCTGTACCAGACTTGTTTGAAGCATCTAATGTAACTGTATGAGAAGCAGTTGCTTCATCTGTGCCTGGAAGTTCAATCTGAACAGTAGCTGTCTGCTTTCCTGTTCCATCATCAGCCCATACAACTTCAGCATTATCTATCTGGTTTCCATTATCCTTTACTACAAATGAACTTGAATCCGCTAAGTCGTTGCCTTCAACACTCAAATTTACTTTTGCAGCATCCTTGTAATAGATTATTCCATCAACTGTCTGTGATGATACAGAAGGATCAAGAACTGCAGTAAGTACAGGAGGCTTATTATTTACAACCACTGTATATGTTGCTGTTGCAGGATTACCTGCAACATCTGTTACCGATACAGAAATAGCATATGTTCCTTCACTTGCTAAATTAAATTTGCGTGCGCCTGTTACTGTATTGTCTGTTGGAGTGCCACCGAATGGTGTGTATGTATATTTAAATACATCCTTTGCACTATCATCATGTGGTTCCTGTGCTGAATCAATGGTGAATGCAAAGTCAGGTGTGCCTGTGACATGCTTCTCATCACCATTCTTAATATCGGTTTCACCAATCTTTGCATTAATTACAGGTGCTGTCTGATCCAGATTAAATGTTGTACTCTTCTGATCTGCAGCATTTGTTGCATTATCACTTGCATCAACTGTAATCCTATGGTCGCCGTCTGGGGTAATATCCTGTGTACTTGTTGTATATGTTCCCTCATAACCCGTTGCTGTCTGTGTCCAGCTTAAACGAGGATCCTCATTTGCTACTACAACCCCATTATCCTTAACAACAATATTGCCAAGTGCAATATTTGTATCATTTACTGTAATAGGGACTGATACTTTTTTATAGGTTGTGCCAGTTGCTGGATCTGTATTGGTTAATGTTCCAATGGTAATTTCTGGCTTTGTTGTGTCATATGTGAATGTCTTTGCATCCGCTGCTGTTGACATTACATTACCTGCCTGATCTGTAACTTCTAACCAATAGGTATAAACTCCATCCTGGCTTCCATCTGTTGCAGTGAATACAGGCTGTACATCTGTGAAGGCTCCATCTTTAAGTGTAATAGGTACTTCCTGAACACTATTATCAGAAGTTTTCTTTACAAAGAGAGATACTTTAGCCACAGAAATGTTATCTTTCACCCCTGTAGCAGAGAACTTAGGTGCTGTTTTATATGCACTCACTCCATCTGCTAGTGTTTCGATTGTAAATGCACCAATTGTTGGCGGTTCATCATCAACCTTGTAGTTACCTGTAACTGGATCACTGACATTTCCTACTTTATCAGTTATGCTAAATGAAATATCTGTACCCGTACTATACGCTGAATTATCTACCTTATAAACAACACCATTTGAGGTATTCGCTACCCATTCTGCACCTGTTGCTTTAATACTTGCAGGAGCTGTATCACCACTTGTATCTACACCCGCTCCATCTTCTCCATCATCCGCCGTTACCAGTACATACAATAACTGATACCAGTCAGTAGTCTTTTTCACTGCTGCATAGCCAGTTTCAGTGGATATAACCTGGTTTCCTTTTGGTTTTGTCAAGTCAAGACGAATGATAGAAATTGATGTTGATGTTGTACTATATCCATTTTGATTCGTAGTTTTAACAGTAAGGCCACTAATATCAATGTCCTGCGTTCCACTTACTTCGTCGGATGTAAGTGTCAATTTATACTTGTTTACTCCAGGAGATGTTGAAGTCTCTGGCTCTAATTCCTTTGCAAATTTCAGGCTTGTAGTATTGCTAACAGAAATTTGATTTTCGTCTGCAATAGGCACTTCAGACTCAATGGAATAAGTAAGCTTTAATTTATTATCATTAGCAGAAAGCTCTGAAGTCTTAATAAAAATTGGAGCTGTATCCAGAGCACTCTCCAAATACCCTGGAGTTGTTCCTGTAAATCGAATCGTAGCCTTTTCCTTATATACAGGAATCGTAAGAGGCATAGACATGCTATTTCCTGCATTGTCTGACGCCGTAAGTATTAATGATAATGCTGTTCCATCTACAATATTTGTATCTTCTGGAATTGTAAATTGATAACTTCCATCATCCTTAGGTGTACCCAAAATCGTAGTCTCACCGTTTTTAATTGCAACTTTACTTTCATCAATACCACTTCCTGCTTCAGAAAGTGCAACATTAAGTACAAGATCCTTCTGGCGAGTTACCTTTGTTTCTGTCACATATGCAGTTGAATCTTCATTCCTTGTAAGTATCGCACTTGTCTCTCCCTGACTTGCAGTAATAGAAGAAATTGCTGGTGCAGTTGTATCTATTGTAACGGTCTTTGAAAGCGCATCCGGTGTTACCTCACTGGCCTTCTTGCTAATTCCATAGGAAGACTTAATGCTTGCATCAAAAACATATGTTGAACCATCTACCAGATTGCTGTAGGTTCCTGTCACTTTCGAATTCGTCTCATCTACACTCGTTGTAATTGTAGCTACTTCGCCTTCTCCCACTTTGTAATTAAGAGTTGTTCCCTTTTTTTCTACTGTCACTCCACTTGGAAGTGTATAAGTTGCAGTTGCAGAAAGAGCGCTTCCATTATAGTAAGTTCTTGTTCCTACTGTCTTTAAACTCTTTCCTGTATCTCCAGCTGTAAGATCAAATGAAGAAATACCAGGAGTACCATTTGAATAGACAACAGTAGCTTTAATTGTCTCTGTAATTTTTTCTCCAGTATCTGTAATATCAATGGAATAAGTTGCTGTTTTTCCGTTAACAGAATTTGGATCTTTTGCTGCAGGAATCGTCAGTTTATTGGCATAAAGACCTTTATCACTCTTTTCCGTTCCAACTTCTAAATCTGTAGCCTGACTTACAGCCACACCAGCTTCAGATGTCTTTGTTACTACTACATTACCGCCATCACCTTTTGTAAGTGGAATGTCTGTTTCAAATGGAATTGAAACTGCAGCATTAGGAGCCTGCCCTTCGGCAGTAAAGGAATAGGCACCTGCAGTTTTTGTTGCTGCACTACCATTTATCGTTCTTACGATTGGCTGTCTAATTTTAAACGGTGTTTCAAATTCAGTTATCTC